>NZ_LSKG01000082.1:0-33071 GCF_001557005.1 Sphingomonas sp. CCH15-F11
AGGCAGGCGCTCAGGACAGGCTTCGACAAGCTCAGCGGCTACTCAGGATGAGCGGGTCCATTCACTCTCCTCGATTTTTAGCGGCCCCGGCCTGCGCCGGGGCGATGCGGTCGCATTTCATTCCAGCGCCAGTCCCTTCAATCGATAGAGCAGGTCGAGTGCCTCGCGCGGGGTGAGCGCGTCGACGTCGAGCGTCGCGAGCTGGTCGCGCAGCGGATCGGTGGCGGGTGCCGCCTCGGGCGTGGCGACTGCTGCGAACAGCGGAAGATCGTCGAGCCCGGCGGCGATTCCGCCCGTCCGCTCGCGCCCGGCCTCCAGCTTTGCCAGTACCGCCTTGGCGCGCGCGATGGTAACCGGCGGCAGCCCGGCAAGGCGCGCGACCGCCAGGCCGTAGCTGCGGTCGGCGGGTCCGTCCGCGACTTCGTGCAGCAGCACCAGATCGCCCTTCCACTCGCGCGCGCGGACATGGTGGAGGCTCAGCGCGGGGCAGCGCTCCGCCAGCCGGGTCAGCTCGTGATAATGCGTCGCGAACAGGCAGCGGCAGCGATTATCCTCATGAATCGCCTCGACCACCGCCCAGGCGATGGCGAGCCCGTCATAGGTGCTGGTGCCGCGCCCGACCTCATCCAGGATCACGAAGCTGCGCGGCGTCGCCTGCGCCAGGATCGCGGCGGTTTCGACCATCTCGACCATGAAGGTCGATCGGCCGCGCGCCAGATTGTCCGACGCGCCGACCCGGCTGAACAAGCGGTCGACCAGCCCCAGCGTCGCCTGCGCCGCCGGGACATAGCTGCCCGCCTGTGCCAGCACCGCGATCAGCGCGTTCTGGCGCAAAAAGGTCGATTTGCCGCCCATGTTGGGCCCGGTAACGAGCCACAGCCGCGAATCCTCCGACAGGCGGCAGTCATTGGCGACGAAGCGTTCGCCCGCGCGCGCCAGCGCGTCCTCGACCACCGGATGCCGCCCGCCGCTGATTTCGAAACCGGCATGGTCGACCAGCGCCGGCCGCGTCCACCCGGCCTCTGCGGCGCGTTCGGCGAGGCCGGCGGCGACGTCGATCCGCGCGAGCGCGTCGGCGGTCGCCGCAATCGCCTCGCGCCGGTCGACGGCGCGCGCGGTCAGCTCCTCCAGATGCGCGGCCTCCGCAGCGATGGCGTGGGCGCCCGACTGGGTGACGCGCAGCGCGACGTCATGAAGGTCGGGGGCGTTGAAGCGCACGACGCCCGCGAGCGTCTGGCGGTGGGTGAAGCCGCTGTCGGGGCGCATCAGCGCGTCGGCAGCGCGCGCCGGCACCTCGATATGGTAGCCGAGCACGCCGTTATGGCGGACCTTGAGCGCGGAAATGCCGGTGCGCTGGCGATATTCGGCCTCCAGCGCGGCGATGGCGCGTCGCCCCCCGGCACCCGTGGCGCGCAGGTCGTCGAGCGCGATGTCATAGCCTTCCGCGATGAAGCCGCCGGCGCTGGCATCGACAGGCGGTTCGGGCACCAGCGCGCGTTTCAGCAGATCGACCAGCTCGCCATGGCCGCGCAACTGCGGCGCGAGCGTGCGGAGCAGCGCGGGCGCGTCGGCGATCTGCCCCAGCCGCTCGCCCAGCCGCCACGCGCCGTCCAGCCCGTCGCGCAGCTGGCCGAGGTCGCGCGGGCCGCCGCGCCCCGCCGCCAGCCGCCCGATCGCCCGGCCGATATCGGGGAGCGCGCGCAGCGTCGCGCGCGCGCCGTCGCGCAGGCCCGGCGTGTCGTGGAAATACTGGACCACATCGAGCCGCGCCTCGATCGCCGCGCGGTCCATCAGCGGGGCGGCAATGTCGGCGGCGAGCAGTCGCGCGCCCGCGCCGGTGACGGTGCGGTCGACCGCGTCGAGCAGGCTGCCGCGCCGGGTGCCTGCGCTCGACTGGGTCAGCTCCAGGCTTTCGCGCGTCGCGGCGTCGATCGCCATGCTGGCGTCGCTGCGGTCGAGGCGCGGTGGGCGCAGAAAGGGCAGCGCGCCCTTTGCGGTATGGTCGAGATAGGCGACCAGCCCGCCGGCAGCGGCAAGTGCCGCGCGCCCGAACGGGCCGAAGCCGTCAAGCGTCGCCACGCCGAACAGCGCGCGCAGCCGCGCCTCGCCCGCGCCGCTGTCGAAGCTGGCGCGCGGGCGGATGCCGGTCGCCAGCGCCTCGTGCGGCGATCCTTCGGCGACGATGGTCTCGGCCGGTGCGAGCCGGGCGAGCTCGGCCACGAGCGCGTCCGCGCGGGTGGCCACGATCTCGAACCGGCCGGTCGACACGTCGGCGGCGGCAATGGCGACCTCGCCCGCCGCCTCGCCAATGGCGACGCACCAGTTGGTGCTGCGGCTGTCGAGCAGGGCCTCCTCGGTCAGCGTGCCGGCGGTGACGACGCGGACGATCGCGCGCCTGACCAGCGCCTTGGCCCCTGCGCGCTTCCTGGCCTGCTCGGGTGTTTCGACCTGCTCGGCGATGGCGACGCGGTGCCCGGCCTTGATCAGCCGCTGGAGATAGGCGGTGGCGGCGTGGACGGGCACGCCGCACATCGGCACCCGGTCGCCGCCATGTTCGCCGCGTGCGGTCAGCGCGATGTCGAGCACGCCGCTCGCCACTTTGGCGTCGTCGAAGAACATCTCGAAAAAGTCGCCCATGCGATAGAAGAGCAGGCAATCCTGCGCCTCCGCCTTGAGCGCGAGATATTGCGCCATCATCGGCGTGGGCGGGGCGTCCGGAGGGGCGGGTGCATCAGCCATCGGCGCGAGCGTTAGCGCAGCCATGCGGGCGCGCCAAAGGCCAATTGCGCGCGACGGCGACGGCACAAGGCCGGGGTGACGATTTGAAAAGTGACGGGACGATGATTGGAAAGGCCGGGGCGACGAATGTGATGCACGGGTGACGATTGGAAACGGATCGCAAACGGCCGTAAATGTCACGTGCCCGTTTCGTCTCTATTGTGTGGCATCGTGCCTGGATGCTGCATCAGGTCCGGCATGACGGGATCGACGCACGTTCGCCACATGCCGTCACCCCGGCCTTGTGCCGGGGTCCACCGCGCCAAGCCGTGCAACGCGCAGCGGCGAATGCGCGGGATTGGGCCGGTCGCGCGCGACCAGTGGCCAGCGACATCGCGGGCTGCACGGTGGACCCCGGCACAAGGCCGGGGTGACGATCTGAAAAGCGGCGGAGTGACAATCTGACTGAAAAGGGGCGGGCGATGATTGGAAGGGGTCGGGGTCACGATCTGAAGGGCAAGAGTGCCGACCGGAACGCGATCGCAGCTGGCTCCGAACGCTGCGCGTTTCCGCGTCGCTTCAAAAGGTGGGGACTGGGATGCGGAACCCGTTTGGATGTCACCGGTCGGCGAGTGGCGACGGCAATCGTCATGCCGGGGCTGGATCAGTCGCGGCCAGCGTCCTAGAGGCTGCGGCATGGCGAGGGAGAGCGCGCGGCGATGACCGAAGAGACGACCAACCAGTTTTCCGACCGCGAGGCGCTGCTGTTCCACTCGGAAGGGCGGCCGGGCAAGATCGAGATCATCGCGTCCAAGCCGATGGCGACGCAGCGCGACCTGGCACTTGCCTATTCGCCGGGCGTTGCGGTGCCGGTGAAGGCGATCGCCGAAGATCCCGCCACCGCCTACGACTATACCGCTAAAGGCAATCTGGTCGCGGTGATTTCCAACGGCACCGCGATCCTGGGGCTGGGCAATCTGGGCGCGCTCGCCTCCAAGCCGGTGATGGAGGGCAAGGCGGTGCTGTTCAAGCGCTTTGCCGATGTCGATTCGATCGACCTGGAAGTGGCGACCGAGGATGTCGACGCGTTCATCAACTGCGTCGCGCTGCTCGAGCCGTCGTTCGGCGGCATCAACCTTGAGGACATCAAGGCGCCCGAATGCTTCATCATCGAGCAGGCGTTGCGCGAGCGGATGAACATCCCGGTGTTCCATGACGACCAGCACGGCACCGCGATCATCACCGCCGCTGGCCTGATCAACGCGTGCCTGCTGACCGGGCGGCGCATGGACGAGATCAAGGTGGTGGTGAATGGCGCGGGCGCAGCCGCCATCGCCTGCACCGAGCTGATCAAGGTGATGGGCGTGCGTGGCGACAATGTCATCATGTGCGACCGCCAGGGCGTGATCTATCAAGGCCGCACCGAGGGCATGGACCAGTGGAAGTCGGCGCACGCCGCGGTGACCGACCGCCGCACGCTGACCGAGGCGCTGGTCGGTGCCGACGTGTTCCTGGGCCTGTCGGCGGCCGGCGCGCTCAAGCCCGAGATGGTCAAGGACATGGCGCCCGCACCGATCATCTTCGCCATGGCCAATCCCGAGCCGGAGATCCGCCCCGAACAGGCCAAGGCCGCGCGCCCCGACGCGATCATCGCCACCGGCCGGTCGGATTATCCCAACCAGGTCAACAATGTGCTCGGCTTCCCCTTTATCTTTCGCGGCGCGCTGGATGTGCGGGCGACCGGCATCAACGATGCGATGAAGATCGCGGCTGCCAATGCCATCGCCGAACTGGCCCGCGAGCGGGTGCCGGAGGAAGTGGCGATCGCTTACGGTGTCCAGCATAATTTCGGCCCCGACTACATCATCCCCGCGCCGTTCGATTCGCGGCTGATGGAGGTGGTGCCGGTGGCGGTGGCCAAGGCGGCGATGGATTCAGGCGTGGCGACGCGGCCGATCCTCGACATGGCGGCCTATCGCCAGACGCTGCGCGCGCGGCTCAATCCGACGACGTCGGTGCTGACGCTCGCCTATGAAGGCGCGCGCGCGCGGCCCAAACGGGTGCTGTTCGCGGAAGGCGAGGAGGAAGTCGTGCTGCGCGCGGCGATCGCGTTCAAGGACGGCGGCTATGGCACCCCGGTGCTGGTCGGGCGCGACGATGTCCATGACCGGCTGCGCGCGCTGGGCGTCACCGATCCCGACAGCTTCGAAGTGCACAACAGCCGCGTGTCGCCGTTGGTGCCGCGCATGGTCGACTTCCTCTATGGCAGGTTGCAGCGCCGCGGTTATCTGCGCCGCGATTGCGAGCGCATGGTCAACCAGGACCGCAACATCTTCGGCGCGCTGATGCTCCAGCTCGGCGAAGTCGACACGATGATCACCGGCATCACGCGTACCTATGCGCAGAACATCCGCGAGGTGCGCCGCGTCATCGATCCGCTGCCGGGCAAGACGCCGTTCGGCATCCACATCCTGGTCGGCCAAAGCCACACCGTGTTCATCGCCGACACGACGGTGAACGAGCGGCCGAGCGCCGAGGAACTGGCCGACATCGCCGAACAGACCGCGCAGGTCGCGCGGCGGATGGGGCATGAGCCGCGCGTCGCGTTCCTGAGTTATTCGACCTTCGGCAATCCCGAGGGCAAGTGGATCGACAATATCCGCGGCGCGGTGTGCGTGCTCGACGGGCGCGATGTCGGCTTCGAATATGAAGGCGAAATGGCGCCCGACGTGGCGCTCAATCCGGTGCAGCTGGCCAAGTTTCCATTCGCGCGGCTGTCCGGCCCGGCCAATGTGCTGATCATGCCCGGGCTGCAGTCGGCGAACATCTCCGCGAAATTGCTGCGCGAACTGGGCGGCGACACGATGATCGGTCCGATGCTGCTCGGCATGGAGAAATCGGTGCAGATTGCACCGATGACGAGCACCGCGAGCGAGCTGGTGACGCTGGCGGTGCTCGCCGCGGGCGGGATCGCGCGCTAGCCGACGCCGCCGGGGCGGCACCCGCCCGGCGCCTAGAGCGCCTCGCGTGCTTCCTGATCGAGCGCGTTCGTCGCCGGCCTGGACTGCGCGGGGTCGGCGATAGCATAGCGGCGGCGATAGGCGAGCGGCGGTGCCTCGATGAAGCGATAGCTGAGATACCCGATCGGCAGCATCGCCAGGAATGCCGGCACGGCAAAGGCGAGCGCGACGTAGAAGTTCGACAGGTCGAAATATCGGTCGAGCAGGCGCGCCATGTGGTGCACGACGAACGCGTGAAGCAGGTAGATCGAATAGCTGTACGCGCCGGCTTTCGCGACCAGCCACGACACGCCGCGGTCGCGGAATGCGGTCGACTGGTCATAATATGCAATCAGCGCGGCGAAGCAGGCCGCTTCGATCGTCGGCAGGATGATCCAGATCGGTGATCGCTCCAGCCCATTCGAGCCGCCCAGTCGGTCGAATGCCCAGTAGAAGGCGCAATAGGCGAGCAGGACCAGCAGCGCGAGCCGATGACGCCGGCCGAAATGGTGCCGATACTGAAACGCGAGGATCCCCAGCACGAAATCGTCGTATCGGCCGATGATGGTGAAATAGGCCGCCGTCTTCACCTCGCCCAGCTGAAGGAAAATGCCGGTCCGCAGCGTGATCGATCCGAGCAGCGAGAGCGCGAGCCATGCCGGGTTGCGGCGCAGCACGACGAGCAGCAAGGGCAGGATCACGTAGAAGTGCAGCTCAACCGCGATCGACCAACCGCCGTTCGGCCAGCTGGGCAGGATCAGGCCGAGCGGCAAGGATGCGGCATAGCCGGCCCAGTCGCCGCCATGCAGCACGATATTGGCACCCGCAAGCGCCATGGTGACGAGGAGGAGCGGGGCGAGGCGCAGCAAGCGGTTCCAGAGGAACCAGCCGATCAGGATGCGGCGGCCGTCGAGCAGCTTGGCGAAGATGTAGCCCGACAAGGCCATGAACAGCGCGACGCCGGTGTGCCCTTCGTCAAATGGTGCGAGCACGAAGACATCGGGCGCGCCGTCGAAGGGTACCGGCGTGCCGTCCATCCAGTGGAGGAAATGCCAGCAGAAGACGAGAAAGGCCGCGAGCGCACGAATGTGATCGAGCGCGATCCAATGTTCACCGGTCGTTGACCGCACCACTATCCCCCATGTCGCCTGCGCAGGCGCCTATCGTCGACCCGTGCCGGGAGCGATAGTGGCTGGCCGTGTCGTTGGGAAGAGCGGCGGGGATGCGCAGGGATGCGGCTCACGCGTCGATGCTGGTCCCCAGCGATGCATTGACCAGACCGCCGTCGACCGTGATTGTGTCGCCGACCACATAGTCGCCGGCGCGGCTGGCGAGGTAGATGGCGGCGGCGGCCATGTCCTCCGCCTCGCCGATGCGCCTGGCGGGGATCGCTTGGCCGACCGCGTCGCCATGATCGCGCGCGGCCTTGTTCATGTCGCTCGCGAAGGCGCCGGGGGCGATCGAGGTGACGTTGATTGCGTCGCGGATCAGCCGGGCGGCCATGCGCTTGGTCAGATAGATCAGCGCCGATTTGGATGCGTGATAGCTGTAGGTTTCCCACGGGTTGAGCCGCTGGCCGTCGATAGAGGTGATGTTGATGACCTTGGCCGGGCGCGCGCGCGACGCGGCGGCTTTCAGCGCGGGGTGCAGCGCCTGAGTGAGAAAGAAGGGTGATTTGACGTTGAGGTCCATGACCTTGTCCCAGCCCTTTTCTGGGAAATCCTCGAACGGCTCGCCCCAGGCGGCACCGGCATTGTTGACCAGGATGTCGAGCCTGTCCTCATGCTCGGCAAGCTGCGCTGCGAGCGCCTTGCACCCGGCGACGGTCGACACGTCCTGGGGCAGCGCGATGCAGTTGGGGCCGAGTTCCTCGGCGGTGGCGAAGCAGGCGTCGGCCTTGCGGGCCGAGATATAGACCTTCGCGCCCGAGGCGACGAAGCCCGCGGCGATCATCTTGCCGATGCCGCGCGAGCCGCCGGTGACCAAGGCGACGCGGCCGTCGAGGCGGAACAGGGTGGTCGTGTCCATGTGCATCCTTTCACTGGTGGTCTGACCCGAGGCGGGTCGAGTCAGGCTTGGTATCGGGCAGCCCGCCGCGGCAAAGCCGCGTCGTCAGACGGCGCAAGCGCCGCTGGCCGGGCTCGCCGCCGGGTCACGGATCGGGTTCCCCGATCCGCTGCGGCGAGCCTATCCCCCGCGCTTCATCGTTTCGCGGGCGATGATGAGCTGCTGGATCTGGCTGGTGCCTTCGTAGATGCGGAACAGGCGGACGTCGCGATAGAGGCGTTCGATGCCGTAATCGGCGATGTAACCCGCGCCACCGTAGATCTGCACCGCGCGATCGGCGACGCGGCCGACCATTTCGCTGGCATAGTATTTGGCTGCCGCGCTTTCCATGACCACGTCGTCGCCCGCATCCTTGCGCGCGGCGGTTTCGAGGACGAGGGCGCGGGCGGCGAGGGCTTCAGTCTTTGAGTCGGCGATCATCGCCTGGATCAGCTGGTGCTCGGCGATGGGTTTGCCGAACTGGCGGCGCTCGCCGGCATAGGCGACGCAATCGGCGATCAGCCGCTCGGCGACGCCCACGCACACCGCGGCGATGTGCAGCCGCCCGCGGTCGAGCACCTGCATCGCGATCTTGAAGCCCTGGCCTTCCGCGCCCAGCCGGTTGGCGGCGGGGACGGGCACTTCGTCAAGGTTGAGGTCGGCGACCTTGGCACCCTTCTGCCCCATCTTCTTCTCGGGCTCGCCCACCGACACGCCGGGCAGGTTGCGCGGCACCAGGAAGGCGGAAACGCCGCGCCCGCCGGGTTCGTCGCCGGTGCGCGCCATGACGGTGAACAGGTCGGCCTTGTCGGCGTTGGTGATGTAGCGCTTGGTGCCGGACAGCCGATAGACGTCGCCGTCCCTGACCGCGCGGGTCTTTACGCTGCCGCTGTCGGACCCGACATCGGGTTCGGTCAACGCGAAGCTGGTGACGATCTCGCCGCTGGCGATGCGCGGCAGCCACTGCGCCTTCTGGTCGGGCGTGCCGGCGATCACGAGGCCCTGGCTGCCGATGCCGACATTGGTGCCGAAGGTCGAGCGGAAGGCGGGCGTGGTGCGGCCAAGCTCGATCGCGACGCGGCACTCCTCGCCCATGGTCAGGCCGAGCCCGCCATATTCGGGCGCGATCGACAGGCCGAACAGGCCGAGCGCCTTCATCTCGTCGACGATATCGGCGGGAATCGCGTCGTCGGACTCGACCCGCGCCTCGAGCGGGCGCAGGCGCTCCGCGACGAAGCGGCGGACCGTGTCGATCAGCGCGTCAAAGGTTTCCGGATCCAGCGCCATCCCCTGCCTTTCGCAAGCCGTGCGACGCTGGCGACCTCCAGCGTTCCTGTTGTTCGAACGGGCCATCCCCGCCGGCCCCGTGCTAGCGTGAAGCCCGGTCACGGGCAAGCGGGTGGGCATACCCGATCTTCCAACAGCGATGGTTTGACCGATGCGCGCGGTGGCCTATGCTGGCGTTGGCGGGCACGGAAGGTTTGACAACGCACATGACCGAAGCTGTGACGGCCGCAGTGCCGCCATCCCGCCGGGTGCGGACCGGCACGACCCTGTCCTTCGGTGTCGGCGCGATCGCCTATGGCGTGAAGGACAACGGCTTCGGCACCTTCCTGCTGCTCTTCTACAACCAGGTGATCGGGCTGCCGGCGGCGTCGGTGGGCTTCGCGATCATGTGCGCGCTGATCCTGGATGCGTTCATCGACCCAGCGATCGGCGTCGCGTCCGACCGCACCCGCACCCGCTGGGGCCGGCGGCACCCGTGGATGTACGCGTCGGCGCTGCCGATCGCGATCGGCTGGCTGCTGCTGTGGAACCCGCCGGCATGGTCGCCCGGCGCGACGCTCGCCTGGCTGTTCGCGACCGCGGTAATGGTGCGGTCGGCGGTGTCGGCCTATGAGGTGCCGAGCCAGGCCCTCGCACCCGAGCTGAGCGCCGATTATGACGAGCGCACGCGGCTGACCGCCTATCGCTATCTGTTCGGCTGGCTGGGCGGACTGGTCGCGCTGCTCGCCGCCTATACGGTTTTCCTGGTGCCGGAGACGCCTGGTGCGGACGGGTTGGCCAATCGCGGGGGCTATGCGAGCTATTCGGTCGCCTGCGCCGTGGCGATCATGCTCGCCATCCTGCTCTCCGCAGCGGGCACGCACCGCGAGATCGCGTCGCTGCCCCGGCAACCGGCGGTCGAGGGCGGCATGGGCCAGGCGTTTCGCGAACTGGTGGAGGCGGTGCGCAACCGGGCGTTCGCGGTGCTGATGCTCGCGGGGCTGTGCGTGTACACTAACCAGGGCATCAGCTTTGCCCTGTCCAACTATCTCTATTCCTATGTCTGGCAGTTCGGCACGGGGGCCTTCACCGTGCTGGCCGGCGTGCTGTTCGCGGGCGTGGTCATCGCGTTCGCCATCGCCGGGCGCGTCGGTGCGCGGATGGGCAAGCCGCGCGCGGCGGCGATGTTCACGCTGTTGACGGCGATCCTGGCGACGCTGCCCTATTGGCTGCGGCTTGCCGGGTGGTTCCCGGCGGTCGACAGCCCGATGATGCTGCCGGTGCTGTTCGGCATCTATGTGCCCAACACGGCGTGCAGCGTGGCGGCGATGATCCTGGGCGCGTCGATGATGGCCGATGTGGTCGAACATTCGGAAGTCACGACCGGCCGCCGTTCCGAAGGCGTGTTCTTCGCGGGGTCCTTCTTCATCCAGAAATGCACCGGCGGCGTCGGCATCTTTCTCAGCGGGCTGATCCTGTGGGCGGCGGATTTCCCGCAGAATGCGGTCCGGGGCGCGGTGCCGGTCGACGCGCTCGACCGGCTGACGCTGATCTTCTCGATCGTTTATCTGGTCATCGGGCTGGTCGGGACCGCAGTGTTCGTGCGCTTTCCCTTTGGCCGGGCCGAGCATGAGGCCCGCATCGCCCGGCTCGCGGCGGCTGGCGCGGAAGCGAAAGGCGTGTTATAACGTTTGTATGACCAAGCCCTTGAAACTGATCAAAATCGGCAATTCGACGGGGATCGTTCTGCCGAAGGAATTGCTTGCCCGGCTTCGCGTGGAGCTTGGTGACGAGCTGTTTGTGAGCGAGGTCCCCGAAGGATTCACGATCAGCAAGCGTGACCCGGATTTCGAGGCCCAGATGGAGGTTGCACGCGAGGTCATGGCGCGCCGTCGTGCCGCGCTTCGTGAGCTTGCCAAATAGTGCCTCGCCAATGGGTGTGGGTGGACGTCGGCGTGGCCGTTGCCGCTCATCACGAACAGCTGGCCGAGCATGGCGGCGCCGCAGGGCTGCGCGACGAAAACATGCTACACAGCGCCATGGCGCGGCCGTTGAACCTGATGGCCTACGGCGACCCTGACGCGGCGGAGCTTGCCGCCAGCTATGCGTTCGGGATCGCGCGGAATCATCCGTTCGTAGATGGCAACAAGCGAACCGCAGCGGTGGTGAGCGAAACCTTCCTTGCGCTGAACGGCTATCGATTGGACTGCAGCGATGCGGAGCTGGTGGTGACATTTCTCGCTTTGGCGGCGGGAGAGCTCGGGGTTGATCAGCTTACGGACTGGTTCCGCGCACATTTGCGGCAGGATTGAGCCACAAGCGATCGGCTTCCCGCTGAGGCAGCGCATGGACCCCGAATCAAGTCCGGGGTGACGGGAAGGGGTGGGCGCGGCTGAATGGCTTGGGGCGGCCGACAGAGACGATTTTCCGCGCCCCGTAACGGAAATGCCCGCCGGACACATGGTCCAGCGGGCACCCTTTCCTCCCCAGGAAACTTGAACGAAGGTGCGGCTTATGCTGCTTCCTTCTTGAACTGCGCGGCCTCGGTCGATTCCGCGAGCGCGGTGGTCGAGCTGGCACCGCCCGCAAGCGTGGTCGCGACCAGGTCGAAATAGCCGGTACCGACCTCGCGCTGGTGGCGGGTCGCGGTGTAGCCGTTCGCTTCCGCCGCAAATTCGGCCTGCTGCAGCTCCGAATAGGCCGCCATGCCGCGATCCTTGTAGCCGCGCGCCAGCTCGAACATGCCGTAGTTCAGCTGGTGGAAGCCGGCGAGCGTCACGAACTGGAACTTGTAGCCCATCGCGCCGATCTCGCGCTGGAACCGCGCAATGTCGTCCTTGTCGAGATTCTTCTCCCAGTTGAAGCTGGGCGAGCAGTTGTACGCCAGCATCTTGTCGGGAAACTGCTTCTTGATCGCTTCGGCAAAGCGGCGCGCATCGTCCATGTTGGGCTTCGACGTTTCCCACCACAACAGGTCGGCATGTTCGGCGAAGGCCAGGCCGCGCTTGATGCAGTGATCGACGCCGGTGCCGTCCTTCAGGCGGAAAAAACCCTCGGGCGTGCGTTCGCCGGTCAGGAATTCGTGATCGCGCTCGTCGACGTCGCTGGTGATCAGCTTGGCGCTTTCCGCATCGGTGCGCGCGCAGATGATCGTCGGCACACCGGCGACATCGGCGGCGAGGCGCGCGGCGTCGAGGTTGCGGATATGCGCCTGGGTCGGGATCAGCACCTTGCCGCCCAGATGGCCGCACTTCTTCTCGCTCGCCAGCTGGTCCTCGTAATGCACGCCCGCAGCACCGGCGGCGATATACGCCTTCATGATCTCATAGCAGTTGAGCGGGCCGCCAAAGCCGGCTTCGGCATCGGCGACGATGGGGGCGAACCAGTCGCGGGTGGCGCCACCCTCCGAATGCTCGATCTGGTCCGCGCGCTGCAGCGTCGCATTGATCCGCCGCGCCAGTTCCGGGCCGGCATTGGCGGGATAGAGCGACTGGTCGGGATACATCTGGCCGGCGGTATTGGCGTCGGCGGCGACCTGCCAACCCGACAGATAGATCGCCTTCAGGCCGGCGCGCACCATCTGCATCGCCTGGTTGCCCGACAACGCGCCGAGCGCGTTGATATAGTCTTCGCTCTTCAGCAGTTCCCACAGCTTTTCCGCGCCCTTGCGCGCCAGCGTATGTTCGATCGTGATCGATCCGCGCAGCTTGGCGACATCGTCGGCGCTGTACGGCCGCACGATGCCGTCGAAGCGCCCGGCGGGAGCGGGGACGAGGTCGTTGAAGCTGGCCATCTGTCGTTCCTTTACAATCTTGCGCCCGAAACGCCGCGTGATGCGTGCCGACTACCCCCGATATTCCGCAGACGCGAACGAAATGCGGGCAAAATCGGGTGTCGGTGTCGCGGATCACCCGCCGTGGCTTGTCATCATGTAAATATACGTACAAGTTGCGCATATGGCAGAAGGCAAGCTGTTCGCCGGGCACGCGGTGCGCCGGCTGCGCCGCGCAGCGGGGCTGACCCAGGCGGCGATGGCGGCCGCGCTCGGTATTTCGCCCAGCTATCTCAACCTGGTCGAGCGCAATCAGCGGCCGATCTCCGCCGCCCTGCTGGTCGCGCTCGCCCAGCAATTCGATTTCGATCCGCGCAGCATCGCGGCGAGCGAGCCGGGCGGCGGGGTCGAGGCGCTGCGACGACGGCTGGCGGATCCGATGTTCGCCGACCTGGCGATCGACCGGGGCGAGCTTGATGCATGGGTGGCGGCGGCCCCGGGCGGGGCGGAGGCCTTTGCGCGTGCGTTCGACCGGGCAGGATCGGGCGCGCCGGCGGCGGGAGACGGCGACGATCCGCAGCTTGCCGCGCGGCGTGCGGTCGAACGCTGGCGCAACTATTTCGCTGACCTGGACGGTGCGGCGGAACGGCTGGCCGACGACCTGCGCGTCGCGGGCGGCGACCCCTATGGCGCGATGGCCGACCGGTTGCGGGTCAAGCACCAGCTGTCGGTGCGCGTGCTGCCGGTCGAGGTGATGCCCAACCGGCTGCGGCGGCTCGACCTGCACGCGCGGCAGCTGCAGCTGTCGGAGATGCTCGATCCGGCATCGCGCGTGTTCGCGCTCGCGACGCAGCTCGGACAGCGTGAGGCGGCGACCGAGATCGACGCGCTCAGCCGGGGCGCGGCCATCACCGATCCGGTCGCGGAGCGTCTGTTCCGGCGCTACCTGGCCGGCTATTTCGCGGCGGCGGTGATGATGCCCTATGCACGCTTCCATCGCGCGTGCGAGGCGACGGGGTATGACATCGAGTTGCTGATGCGCAGGTTCGGCGCGGGGTTCGAGCAGGTCGCGCACCGCATGACGACGCTCCAGCGCGTCGGCGCGCGGGGGCTGCCCTTCTTCATGCTGCGCGTCGACCGGGCGGGGCAGATTTCCAAGCGGCTGGCGGGGGCGAGTGGCGCGCCGCTGGTCGAGGGCGGGGGGCTGTGCCCGCTATGGGATGCGCTGGACGCGTTCG
Source organism: Sphingomonas sp. CCH15-F11 (assembly GCF_001557005.1). Taxonomy (NCBI): domain Bacteria; kingdom Pseudomonadati; phylum Pseudomonadota; class Alphaproteobacteria; order Sphingomonadales; family Sphingomonadaceae; genus Sphingomonas; species Sphingomonas sp. CCH15-F11. The sequence goes on from NZ_LSKG01000082.1 coordinate 14,040, forward strand.
CGCGGCCCGGCGACCTGATTACCCAGTTGGTGGCGCTGGAGGATGGCAGCCGCTGGTTCACGCTGGCGCGAACCGTGCAGCCGCAGGGCGCGCGGGTCGGCGCGGTACGCGCGCGCTTTGCGATCGTGCTGGGGCTGGCGGCGGGCGACGCGGTCACGCTGGCGGCGGCACGCGGCCAGGATCTGGCGGGGCGCGCCGCGCCGACGGGACTGGGATGCGCACGCTGCCTGCGTGCCGATTGCCCCCAGCGGTCGCTGCCGCCGCCGGGGCGGACGCTGGTCGTCCACGATCGCGAGGCGGGGCTGACCCCGTTCGTGTTCGCGGACGATTGATCCAGCGCGCCGGCGGCTCAGTTCTGGAGGTCGCGCCCGGCTTCTTCCAGCTCCTCGCCGGCTTCACGCGTGCCGTTGTCGATCGCGGCACCGGCGGCATCGGCGGTGTTCTCGGCTGCCTGGAAGGCATCCTGGCTCGCCGCGCTGACATCGTTGGCGGCTTCGCCCATCGTCGCTTCGGCATCGGCGGCGACGGTTTCCGCGGCCTCCGACGTTTCGTCCTGAGCGCGCTCCGAACAGGCGCCCAGCGTCAGGGCGGCGGTGGCAACGGCGATTGCGAACACGGCTTTCTTCATGGATTTCCCTCAAAAAAAACATGGTGACGAACGGCGCGTATGGCCCCGGAGGGCACACGGATCCCGATGGGCCGGGCCGATCGGTATCGGAGGTGCAACGAGCAATCCGGCCGAACGATCCATTGACCTCATATAAAGAAATCTTTATATCATATCCATGGCCAATGCCCTCGACCTGTTTCGCGCGCTGGGCGACCCGACGCGGCTGCGCATCCTCGCGCTGCTGCGCTCGATGGAGCTCGCCGTCGGCGAATTGGCGCAGGTGCTGGGGCAAAGCCAGCCGCGCGTGTCGCGGCACGTGAAGATCCTGTGCGATGCGGGCGTCGCCGAACGGCGCAAGGAAGGCAGCTGGGTGTTCGTCGCACTGGCCGAAGGCGCGCGGATCGATGCGTTGATCGACGCGATCGATGCCTGGCCGCTCGGCACGCTGGCGCGCAATATCGAGGCCGATGCTGCGCTGCTCGCCGCGGTGCGCGCGGATCGGGCGGCCGCGGCGGCGCAGTGGTTCCAGGACCATGCCGGCGAATGGGATGCGATCCGGTCGCTCCATGTCCCCGAAGCCGAGGTCGAGGCGATGATGGCGCGGCTGTTCGGCAACGGCTCGCTCGGCCGGCTGGTCGACATCGGCACGGGCACGGGCCGGATGCTGGAACGCTTCGGGCCGCTTGCCGAAAGTTCGATCGGGATCGACCGCAGCTCGGAAATGCTGCGGCTGGCACGCGCCAAGCTGAGCGAGCGTGGGCTGGCCGCCGCCGAGCTGCGCCAGGCGGATTTCCTGGCGCTGCCGGTCGAGGACGGCGCGGCCGACACCGCGATCCTGCACCATGTGCTGCATTTCGCGCAGGCCCCCGAAGCGGTCATCGCGGAGGCAGCGCGCGTGCTGCGCGCCAACGGCCGCTTGATGATCGTCGATTTCGCCCCGCACGCGCGCGAAGAACTGCGCACCCGCGACGCGCATGCGCGGCTGGGTTTTTCGGACGAGCAGGTGATCGGCTGGTTCGACGAGGCGGGGTTGATGCCGACGCGGACCGAGACGCTGGAGGGCGGGGAATTGACGGTGAAGATCTGGCTGGCGCGCAAGGCGGCCGGCCCTGTGTTGGAGGTTGAGGCGGCATGACCCTATCGGTTCCCCAGCTCGAGGAAGCGCGCCGCGCGCTCGACGCGCCGCTGTTCGCCGACCTGGCGGGCGATGCGCAAGTGAGCTTCGAGTTCTTTCCGCCGCGCACCGAGAAGATGGAGGCGGCATTGTGGGACGCGGTGACGACGCTGGCGCCGCTGGGCCCGCGCTTCGTTTCGGTCACCTATGGCGCGGGCGGATCGACGCGCGAGCGCACCCACGCGACGGTCGCGCGGATCGGGCGCGAGACGCCGATCCCGGCGGCGGCGCACCTGACCTGTGTCGAAGCCTCGCGCGAGGAGATTCACGCAGTCGCCGAGGAATATTGGGCGGCCGGCGTGCGCCACATCGTGGCGCTGCGCGGCGATCCGCCGGAAATGGGCGCCAGGTTCGTGCCGCACCCCGACGGCTATGCCAGCGCGGCCGACCTGGTCGCCGGGCTGCGCCGCATCCGCCCGTTCGAGATTTCGGTGGCCGCCTATCCGGAGGCGCATCCCGAAGCCGTCAGTCAGGCGAGCGACATCGACAATCTGAAGCGCAAGCTGGACGCGGGCGCGACGCGCGCGATCACGCAGTTCTTCTTTGAGGCGGAGACGTTCTTCCGCTTTCGCGACGCCGCCGCAGCCGCGGGCATTTCGGCTGAGATCGTGCCCGGCATCCTGCCGGTGTCCAACGTCGCCCAGACGCGCAAGTTCGCCCGCATGTGCGGTGCGGCGATCCCGCAATGGATGGATCGGCTGTTCGAGGGGCTGGACGACCATCCCGCCGCGCGCCAGCTGGTCGCGGCGACGGTGGCGGCGGAACTGTGCCGCAAGCTCTATGCGGGTGGGGTGCGCCATTTCCATTTCTACACGCTCAACCGCGCCGAGCTGAGCTTTGCCATCTGTCACCTGCTGGGGCTGAGGGCACGGCCGGTAGCGGGGCTGGCGGCGGCTTAATTCAACGAGGAACCCAAAGCGCCGTTCGTTTCGAGCGAAGTCGAGAAACGTCGACCCGGTCCCGCGTTTCTCGACTTCGCTCGAAACGAACGGGGAAGAGATCATCCGGTTTACCAGGTGCAGCGCCCGGGCATCGACAACCATTCAAGGCATACGGATTAGATATGACCGCCAGAGAAGCCCTGCTCGCCCAGGCCCGCACCCGCATCCTGATGACCGATGGTGCGTTCGGGACCGAAATCCAGAACTGGAAGCTCGCCGAGGCTGATTATGCCGGCACGCTCGGCCTCAGCCACGACCAGAAGGGCAATAACGACATCCTGGCGCTTACCGCGCCGCATGTGCCGGAGACGATCACGCGCGCCTATCTGGACGCCGGGTCGGACATCGTGTCGACCAACACGTTCAGCGCCAACCGGATCAGCCAGGCGGACTATGGTGCCGAACATCTGGTGCGCGAGATCAACGTCGCGTCCGCGCGGATCGCGCGCGCCTGTGCCGACGAGGCCGTCGCGAAGGACGGCAAGCCGCGGTTCGTCGCGGGTGCGATCGGCCCGACCAACAAGACGCTGTCGTTGTCGCCCGACGTCAACGATCCCGGCTATCGCGAGATCGATTTCGACACGCTGAAGCAGGTGTATCGCGAGCAGGTCGATGCGCTGGTCGAAGGCGGGGTGGACTTCATCCTGATCGAAACCGTGTTCGACACGCTGAACGCCAAGGCCGGGATCATGGCGGTGATCGAGGCGGAAGCGGCGCTGGGTCGCGACCTGCCGATCATGCTGTCGATGACGCTGACTGACTTGTCGGGGCGCAACCTGTCAGGGCATACGGTCGAGGCGTTCTGGCACGCGGTGCGTCACGCGCGGCCGGTGACGATCGGGCTCAACTGCTCGTTCGGGGCGGAACAGCTGCGCCCGCACGTCAAGGTGCTGGCAGGCATCGCCGATACGCTGATCATGGTCTATCCCAATGCCGGGCTGCCCAACGAACTGGGTGCCTATGACGAGCTGCCCGCAACGACCGCCACGCTGGTGCGCGAATGGGCGGAAGCGGGGCAGGTCAACATCCTGGGCGGCTGCTGCGGATCGACGCCCGCGCATATCCGCGCGATTGCCGATGCGGTGTCGGGGATGGCCCCGCGCGTCATGCCCGAGCCGCCCGTGATGACGCGCCTCGCCGGGCTGGAGCCGTTCACCATGGCGGCGTAACTCCGACCCTTCCAGAGCAGCCCGTTCGTTTCGAGCGAAGTCGAGAAACGGGCCTCAGCGCTATCGGTTAGCGTTTCTCGACTTCGCTCGAAACGAACGGAACATTTGTGACTTCTACAAGCACCTCCACCAATTTCGTCAATGTCGGCGAGCGCACCAACGTCACGGGTTCCGCGGCGTTCAAGAAGCTGATCATGGCCGGCGACTATGCCAAGGCGGTCGAGGTTGCGCGCCAGCAGGTCGAGAACGGCGCGCAGGTGATCGACGTCAACATGGACGAGGGGCTGCTGGATGCGGTCCACGCCATGACCACCTTCCTGAAGCTGATCGCCGCCGAGCCCGACATCGCGCGCGTGCCGGTGATGATCGACAGCTCGAAATGGGAGGTGATCGAGGCCGGGCTGAAATGCGTGTCGGGCAAGCCGATCGTCAATTCGATCAGCATGAAGGAGGGCGAGGCGCAGTTCCTGGAGCATGCGCGCAAATGCATGGCCTATGGCGCGGCGGTCGTTGTCATGGCGTTCGACGAGGTCGGGCAGGCCGACACGAAGGACCGCAAGGTCGAGATTTGCGCGCGCGCCTACAAGCTGCTGACGGGCATCGGCTTCCCGCCCGAGGACATCATCTTCGACCCCAATGTGTTCGCGGTGGCGACGGGGATCGAGGAGCACAACAATTATGCGGTCGACTTCATCGAGGCGACGCGGGAGATCAAGGCGCGCTGCCCGCATGTCCATATCTCGGGCGGGCTGTCCAACCTGTCGTTCAGCTTTCGCGGCAACGAACCGGTGCGGCGCGCGATGCACAGCGTGTTCCTGTATCACGCCATCCCCGCCGGCATGGACATGGCGATCGTCAATGCGGGGCAACTCGACATCTATGACACGATCGATCCCGAACTGCGCACCGCGTGCGAGGACGTGGTGCTCAACCGCGACCCTGAGGCCGGCGACCGGCTGGTGGCGCTGGCCGAACGCTATCGCGGCACTGATGCGGTGGCGGAGAAGCAGGCGGCGGAATGGCGCGGCTGGGGCGTGTCGCGCCGGCTGGAACACGCGCTGGTCAAGGGCATCGACCTGCATGTCGTCGAGGATACCGAGGCCGCGCGGATCGAGGTGGCGGCGCGCGGCGGCCGCCCGATCGAAGTGATCGAAGGGCCGTTGATGGACGGCATGAACGTCGTCGGCGACCTGTTCGGATCGGGCAAGATGTTCCTGCCCCAGGTGGTGAAATCCGCCCGCGTGATGAAGAAGGCGGTCGCCCACCTGCTCCCCTATATCGAGGCGGAGAAACAGCCCGGCGCGCGCGGCAAGGGCAAGGTGATCATGGCGACCGTCAAGGGCGACGTGCACGACATCGGCAAGAACATCGTCGGCGTGGTGCTCCAGTGCAACGGCTTCGACGTCGTCGACCTGGGCGTGATGGTGCCGTGGTCGAAGATTCTCGACGCCGCGAACGAGAATGACGCCGACATGATCGGGCTGTCGGGCCTGATCACGCCGTCGCTGGACGAAATGGTGACGGTGGCGGAGGAAATGCAGCGCGCCGGCATGACGATGCCGCTGCTGATCGGCGGGGCGACGACGAGCAAGGTGCACACCGCGCTGAGGATCGCGCCCGCCTATGCGGGACCGGTCGTCCATGTGCTGGACGCCAGCCGCGCGGTCGGCGTGGCGACGACCTTGGTCTCCGACACCCAGCGCGACGATTTCGTCGCGAAGGTCGCCGACGAATATCAGGCCGTGCGCGACGCGCGCGAGGGACGGACGCAAAGCGAGCTGGTGCCGATCGCGCGCGCGCGCGACAATGCGTTCGAGGCAGACATGACGCTGAAGCCCGCCGCGCCCAGGCAGCCCGGCGTCCATGTGTTCCGCGACTGGGACCTCACGGATCTCAAGGACTATATCGACTGGACCCCGTTCTTCCGCGCCTGGGAACTGCACGGCAATTATCCCGCGATCCTCGACGACGCGGTGGTGGGCGAGAGCGCGCGCAGCCTGTTCGCCGACGCGCAGCGGATGCTCGACCGCATCATCGCGGAAAAATGGCTGGTCGCGCGCGGGGTGTGCGGCCTGTGGCCGTGCGCGCGCGACGGCGACGACGTCATCCTGCATCTCGACAGCGAGGAAAATGTCCGCCTGCCCTTCCTGCGCCAGCAAGTCGCGAAGCGCGAGGGCCGCGCCAACATGTGCCTCGCCGATTTCATCAGCCATGATGGTGACTGGATCGGCGGCTTTACGGTGTCGATTCACGGCATCGAGCCGCATCTGGCGCGGTTCAAGGCGGCGATCGACGATTATTCGGACATCCTGTTGAAGGCGCTGGCCGACCGGCTGGCCGAGGCGTTCGCCGAGCGGCTGCACGCGCATGTCCGCACCGACCTGTGGGGCTATGCGGCGGGCGAGCAGCTGACCGGCGAGGCGCTGATCCGCGAACAGTATCGCGGCATCCGCCCGGCGCCCGGCTATCCGGCGTGCCCCGACCACAGCCTGAAACCGATCCTGTTCAAGCTGCTCGACGCGCATCATGCGACCGGCATCAGCCTGACCGAGAGTTTCGCGATGCTGCCGACCGCGGCGGTCAGCGGATTCTATTTCGGCCACCCCGACGCGGCGTATTTCGGCGTGGCGCGGGTGGGGCGCGATCAGCTGGAGGATTATGCGGCGCGGCGCGGGGTCGATCTGGCGACGGCGGAACGCTGGCTGCGGCCCAATCTGGATTGAGTGAAGCGTGAGGGATTAAGGCTTCTCGAAACGGGGCAACCCAACCCGTCGCCCCGGCGGAGGCCGGGGCCGCTCACCAAGGTGGCGCCACCCTGCCAGTGGCCCCGGCCTTCTCCGGGGCGACGGCGTTATCCTGCGCGCCCCACGACCCCCGCCAGCCGCTTCAGCCGGGGCGCGACCATCGGCACGGTCAGCATCGTCGATCCCACCGCCATCAGCAGCAGCGCGGTGAACGTCGCGTTCGTAATGATCTGACGGTCGAGCAGGATGTTGGCGAAGATGATCATGATCAGCGCCTTGGTCTGGAGCAGCCAGCCGATGATCCCCGCTTCGCCCCGCGCCCAGCCGAGGATGCGCCCAGCGAGGTGGACCCCCGCCAGCTTGCCCGCGACCGACGCGACGAGCAGCAACGCGGCGGCAGCGAATACCGCCGTGCCACCGACATCCCATCGGGTGCGCAGGCCCGTCGACAGGAAGAAGACCGGCATCATCGCCAGCAGCACATGGTTGCGGAACAGGTCCATGCGCGCCTGGTCGAACCATTTCGCATCGAGCACCGCGCCCGCTAGAAACGCGCCGACCATGAAGTGGATGCCCGCCCAGTCGGCGGCGAAACCACAGCCCGCCAGCCAGATCAGGCTGACATACCAGCGGTCGCGTTCATCGATCCGCGCCATCACGCGCCGCATCAGCAGCGCGGCGGCCGCGAAGCCGCACAGAAAGCCCGCCTGGCGCCCGACGCGTGCCCAGTCGAGCAGGATGATCGCGAGCACGCCCCAGATCGCGATGTCGTCCAGGCTGGCATAGCGCAGGATGCGCTGGCCGACGGGTGCGCGCAGCACGTCCAGCTTTTCCATCAGCAGGACGAGGATGGGCAGCGCGGTGACCGCGCACGCCATGCCGATGCCGAGCACCACCTGCCACGGTGCGCCCTGTGCTCCCGCCCAACCGGGAAAGCGCAGCATGACCAGTGCCGCCACACCGCCGAAGGCGAGTGGGGTCACCAGCGCGAGGCCCGCGGTCACGCCGGTTTCGCGCCGCTTTGCCCAGGCCTGGCTGAGGTCGAGCTCGATCCCCGCGATCCAGACGAACAGCATCACCGCCCACCAGGCGATGCCGTTCAGCGCGGCGATGACCTGGGGGTTGAAAACGAAGGCATAATAATCGGGAAAGGCCGCCCCCAGCACGCCGGGGCCGAGCAGGATGCCGCCGACAATCTGGACCACCACGAGCGGTGCCCAGTAATCGGTGCGCCCCAGCCGCCAGGCGAGATAGGGCACGCTGAAGATCAGCAGCATCGCGATGAGGAAAATCTCGGTCGTCGTCATCGCTTGCGGTCTGGCGTCCTCCCCTGGCGGCGGGCTTTACCGGCGTGCGCGCCCGCCAACAAGTCCGGCACCCGCCGTCCCGCGCCCCTTGTCCGGCGATGGCGACCCGCTACACAGTCGAAGACGAGTGGAAGAGGGGAAATTCATGGTCAGCCGCGCCGACCCGGTCGCCTATGTCGAGAGCGAGGACGAGCCGTCGCCCGCGGAGATGCGCCTGGTCATCACCGCGTCGTCGCTGGGCACCGCGTTCGAATGGTATGACTTCTTCATCTATGGCACGCTGGCCGCGTCCGGCATCATCGGCCGCACCTTCTTCCCGAGCGGCAACGAAACATTGCAGGCGCTGCTCGCCTGGGCCGGCTTTGCGGTCGGCTTCGGCTTCCGGCCGCTCGGCGCGATCGTGTTCGGCTATCTGGGCGACCGGCTGGGACGCAAATACACGTTCCTGGTGACGATCACGCTGATGGGCGTGGCGACGGCGGGCGTCGGGCTGGTCCCGGGCTATGCGACGATCGGGATCGCCGCGCCCGCGATCATCATCCTGCTGCGCGTGCTCCAGGGGCTGGCGCTGGGGGGCGAATATGGCGGTGCGGCGATCTATGTCGCCGAGCATTCGCCCCGCGGCAAGCGCGGTTTCCACACCAGTTTCATCCAGGCCAGCGTCGCGGGCGGCTTCATCCTCAGCCTGATCGTCGTGCTCGGCTTCAAGGGCGTGTTGCCGCGCGAGGTGTGGAACGACTGGGGCTGGCGTCTGCCCTTCCTGTTCTCGATCGTGCTGCTCGCCATTTCGCTGTGGATGCGGCTCAAGCTGTCCGAAAGCCCGGTCTTCGCCAAGATGAAGGCGGCGGGCCAGATGTCGGCCAACCCGTTCCTCGAAAGCTTCACCTATCCCGGCAACAAGCGCCGCCTGCTGATCGCGCTGTTCGGCATCGCGGCGGGCCTTACGGTCATCTGGTACACCGCGATGTTCTCGGTCCTGTCGTTCCTGCAGGGGCCGATGCGGGTCGAGGAGACGACCGCGCAGCTGCTGGTCGGCGGCGGGGCGATGGCGGGGCTGGGCTTCTTCATCCTGTTTGGCCGTATCTCCGACCGCACCGGGCGCAAGCTGCCGATCACGCTCGGCTATTTCGCGACGCTGGTGCTGCTGTTCCCGATTTTCTGGACGATCGGGTCGGCGGCCAATCCCGGACTGGCGCGCGCGTCGGCGCATGCGCCGATCATCGTGTCGGGGCCCAACTGTGCGTTCGATCCGTTCGCGAGTGTCCAGGCCGACGAATGCGGGCGGGTGCTCGACTATCTGTCCAAGCGCGGCATCAGCTACACGACCGAGGTGACGCCGGTGCTCGCCATGTCGATCGGCGGCACGCCGGTGCCCGACCGGATGATGGCCAGCCTGGACGACGTGCTGCGCGCCAACGGCTATCCGGTCGACCCGGTGGTGCCGCCGGCCGGGCACATCGTCGTCATCCTGTTGTCGATCATCCTGCTGAGCGCGCTGGCGGGGGCGACCTATGGGCCGGTTGCCGCGCTGCTGACGGAGATGTTCCCGGCGCGGATCCGCTACAGCTCGATGTCGATTCCCTATCATATCGGCACCGGCTATTTCGGGGGGTTCCTGCCCTTCATCAGCCAGTACATCGTCGCGCGCACCGGCGATCCCTATGCCGGGTTGTGGTACACGATGGCTGTCGTGGTGGTCGCGCTGGCGGTGACGCTGGTCGGGTTCAGCTATGGCCCGCCGCGCGGGGTGGAGGATCGCTGATCGGCGCGCGCGGGCTGGCGCATCGCCGCGCCCGGCGTTATCCGCCGCGACGATGATCGATCCGACGCCGCCGCCCGCCGCCCCCCTTCGCCTGATGCTGGACGGCGCGGCGCTGTGCGACAATTGGCGGGCATTGGCGCGAATGAGCGGCGCGGCGGCGTGCGGGGCGGCGGTCAAGGCCGACGGCTACGGGCTGGGCGCGCGTGCGGTGATGACCCGGCTGGCGGCGGCGGGATGCCGTGACTTCTATGTCGCGACCTGGGCAGAGGCGCTGGCGGTCGCTGACCTCGGCCTGGACGTGGCGGTGTTGCACGGGGTGCGGGCCGACGACCTGGCCGTCGCTATGGCCGCGCCCGCCCATCTGCGCCCGGTGTTGAACAGCGTCGACCAGGTCGCCCGCTGGCGCGACGCCGGCGGCACGCGCTGCGACGTGATGATCGACACCGGCATGAACCGGCTGGGCCTGTCGCCGGCAGAGGCGGGCGGCGGCGCGCTGGCAGGTCTGACGATCGACACGCTGATGAGCCACCTGGCGTGCGCGGACGCGCCCGACGACGCGATGAACGCGCGCCAGCGCGATGCGTTTGCGGCCATGGCGGCGGGAGTGCCGGCGCGGCGGCGCAGCCTCGCCAACTCCGCGGGGGTGGCGCTGGGGGCGGATTATCAGTTCGACCTGACCCGGCCGGGCCTCGCGATCTATGGCGGCGTGCCGGTCGCCGCCCTGGCGGACGCGTTGCGCCCGGTCGTAGGGATCGCGGCGCAGGTGCTGCAGTGCCGCGACATCGCGGCGGGGGATGCGGTCGGCTATAATGCGACCTTCACCGCCGCGCAGCCGATGCGGCTGGCGACGCTCAACCTGGGATATGCCGACGGCTATTGGCGCGGATTCAGCGGCGTCGGTCGGGCACGGATCGGCGGCGACGTGCGCGCGGTGCTTGGCCGGGTGTCGATGGACCTGACGATCGTCGATGTAACGGGGCTGGACGTGCGCGAGGGCGACTGGATCGCCGTCGACTATGCCCTGCCCGAAGCGGCGGCGGCGAGCGGGATGTCGCAATATGAGCTGCTGACCGGGCTGGGCCGACGGTTCGAGCGGGTGTGGTGCTGACACGAAAAAAAGGGCCGCCCGCCTTGTGGCGGACGGCCCGGAATGCGTTGAACGAACGGATCAGTAGCGAACGCGCGCCGTGATCGCGAAACGGCGTCCGAACGGGTCGTTGACGGATGCCGGGGCGATGATCCCGAAATACTCCTGACCGACGCGGTTGGTCAGGTTGGTGACCGAGCCGCTGAGCTGGAACGTTTCGTTCACGTCGAAGCTGATGCTGGCGTCGATCGTCACGTAATCGTCATACTGGTCGAATTCGCGGTTGTCGTTCGGGCCAGGGGCGCGATTGAAGCGCGAAACGAGCTGTTCGCCGGTATAATTGATGTTGGTCGAGATCGCGAAGCTGTCGTTGAAGTAACGCAGACGCAGCTGACCCTGGAACTCCGGATCGCCAAGGATTCCGTCCGAACGTGCCGGTGCGATACCCGTCGTGTCGACGATACGGCGCTTCACGTAGAACAGGCTGCCCGCCATCGAGACGCTGCCCGGCACCTTCAGACCGGTGAGCTTGGTGACATAGTCGGCCTCGGCCTGAATGCCCTCGAACAGGATACGCTGGCCGTTGACGAAGCCGCTGGTCACCGCCGGATTGGCGGGATCGGCGGGAACCTGGCCATTCGCATCGCGACGGATTTGCGAGCAGAAGCTGTTGCCGTTCGCCGGATCGTCGGCGTTGAAGCTCGCATTGTCGAAGCAACCCGAAACGATCTGCGCGACGGTCAGGTTGGCGATCGGCTGGCTCAGATCGATATCGAGATAATCGACCGAAACGACCAGTCCGGGAATGAAGCGCGGCCGCACGACCACGCCGAAGGTGAAGCTGTTGGCTTCTTCGTTCAACAGCGCCGAGTTACCGCCCGAACGACCCGGGACGGTTGCCGTTGCCGCGCTGAGCGGGGTCGCGTTGGGGAAGCGGGCGAGGAAGGCGGCGCAGTTGCGCGACCGGATGTCCGGCACCGGACCCGCGTTGATGTTCCCCGGCGCGCACAGGTCGGCGACGGTGGTGAAGGTATTGGTCACCGGCGCGAACAGTTCGACGACGGCAGGTGCGCGGAACGACTTCGTATAGTTGCCGCGGAACTGGACGTCCTTGATCGGCGAGAAGGTGCCGCCCGCCGCCCAGGCAAAGAACCCGCCGTTCACGGTGTTGTCGACATAGCGCCCGCGCGCGAACAGTTCGAGATTGTGGAAGAAGAAATCGTTGTTCGGCGTGAAGATCGGCAAGTTGATTTCGCCGAACACTTCATCGAGGTTGAACGACCCGCTGGTCGGCAGGATCGCGACCGAACGGCCAAGACCCTGCTGCAGGAAGGGATCGGGAACGAAATTTGCGCTTTCGTCGCGGTGTTCATAGCCGACGTTGAAGCTGACCGGGTTGCCGAACAGGTCGAAGGGCGAGCCGCCGACGTTGGCGTTGATGACCCATTGTTCGACGCGGCTGTTGGCGATGGTGTCCTGGATCACATAGGCCGAGGCCGCGCGCGACGGCGCACCTTCGCCGAAAACGCTCAGCGGGACGCAGCGCGCGTCGGCCGTGGGCGTGAAGCCCGGCGTTGCGTTGACCGTCGGGTTGGTCACGCAGCCGTTGATCGCGTTGACGAAGTTCTGCTGGTTGATCTGCTGGGAGATATCCCGATAGTCGGTGCGGCCCCACGTGCCTGTGACTTCGAAGTTGAACGAGCGCCCGAACGCCTCGAACGTGCCGTCGGTGCCGCCGACGACGCGATACAGGTCATTTTCGGAAACACCGGTCGCGTCGCCGAGGTCAAGGTTGATCCGGCTGACGCGGAAGGTCGAGTAGCCGTTGGCGACCAGGAGGTTGCGCGCCTGGGTCGACAGCAGCGGGTTGTTGACGCTGAAGGTCAGCGGGCCGCTGGCGCCGCCGAACAGCGTCGACTGGAACGACTGCTGCTGGATCAGCTCGTCGCCGCGACCGTTGAAGTACAGGCCCTCGGCGAACACGCGGATATTGTCGGTCAGCTCGTAATTGGTGAACAGATTGGCTGAAATGCGGCGGACATTGCTGGTGATCTGGGTGAAGTCGTTGAAGACGAAGCCGTCACCGTCCGAGTTGCGTGAAGCCGCGGCCGTGATGACGCCGCCATACAGCGTGCCGCGGTCATACGGGATCAGCGTGCCGTCCGGCGCGAACTGGTAATTGAAGTCGAGCGGCCGCAGCGCGCCGATATTGGCGATCACGCCGCCGCGGCTGAGCGAGGGGATGCCCGCGCGGGTCACCAGCACGGTGCCGGGGAAGCCGTCGCTCGCGCTGTCGTTGAACCCGATGTTCGGATTGATGCGGCCGTCGTTGAGCGGCGTACGACCCGCCGGCCCGAGCTGCGCCGCCAGAGCCGAGGTCGGGTTCAGCTGGCCGCCGACACCATTGCGCAGGAAAGGCCGGTCGTTGGTCAGGACGCCGTCGACCTCTTCGTAGCTCGCCGCGATCGAGATGTTGCCCCGACCGCCGGCAAAATCGTGGCCGTAGCCGGCCGAGAAATTGTACCGGAAATTGTCACCATATTCGGTGACGGCGGCGGTGCCCTGAATCTCCAGCTTGTTGAACCGGTTCTTCGTGATGACGTTGAGCGTGCCCGCGATTGCGTCCGAACCGTAAATCGGGGCGCCGCCGATCGCGACGCGGTCGATTCGCTCGACCAGGATCGGGTTGACGATGTTGAGGTCGACCTGCGTACCCGGCGCGGCGTTGCCGAAGATGGTCGTGACGTTCGACGACACCACGCGGCGGCCGTTGATCAGGGTCAGCGTGCGGTTCGAACCGAGACCGAAGGAGTTGATGAAATTGACGCCCTGGCCGAAACCGCCCTGCGCGCCGTTCGGCGTGACCGAGCCGCGGAAACCCGGCAGTTCGTTCAGCGCGTCGGCGACGTTGGTCAGACCGCGGTCTTCGAGATACTGGGAACCGATCGAAATGGTCGGTTCGAACAGATCGAACGACGTGCGGCGGATGCGCGAGCCGGTGACGACGATCTCTTCCGGATTCTCATTCTCAGTTGCCGGAAGCTCGCGGCTTTCTTCGGTCGTTTCCTGGTCCTGCGCGATGGCGGACTGAGGGAAAAACGCAACGGCGCCGGCAAGCGCCGTTGCAGACAGCAACTGGCTGATTTTCATTTTCATTGACCCCATGGTTGTCGTGCGTGGCAGCGATTTCCACCGCTTCGTCGCTAACTGATGGGATTGTTCAGATTCTGGCAAGGTTTCGCCGCGGGAACGAAACGAATTTAGCCCGAACCTGTGGTAGCAATGTCACATTGCTGCAATGCAAAATAAATGGCGCGCGCGAATCGTTCGCGCACGCCACCTTTCGCTTTCCAGATATTACGTGAGTGCAACCGCCGGGCGAATCCCCCTCAGCGTTCCACGCACATCGCGATCCCCATGCCGCCGCCGATGCACAGCGTGGCGATTCCCTTTTTCGCGTCGCGCCGGACCATTTCGTGGAGCAGCGTGGTCAGCACGCGCGCGCCCGATGCGCCGATCGGATGGCCGATCGCGATCGCGCCGCCGTTGACGTTGATCCGGTCGGGGTCCCAACCCATTTCCTTGCCGACCGCCAGCGCCTGGGCGGCGAACGCCTCGTTCGCCTCGATGAGGTCGAGATCGGCGATCGTCCAGCCCGCCTTCTCGAGCGCGCGCCGGCTCGCGGGGACCGGGCCGATGCCCATGATCGACGGATCGACGCCCGCCGACGCCCAGCTGGCGATGCGGGCCAGGATCGGCGCGCCCCGGCGCTCGGCTTCCTCGCGGCGCATCACGACGAGCGCGGCCGCCCCGTCATTGAGTCCGCTGGCGTTGGCGGCGGTCACCGTCCCGTCCTTCTTGAACGCAGGACGCAGGCCCGACACCCCGTCGATCGTCGCCCCGGCGCGGATATATTCGTCCTGGTCGATGACGGTGTCGCCCTTGCGGCCCTTGACCGTCACCGGCGCGATCTGGCCGGCGAAGCGGCCTTCGCTGCGCGCGGCTTCCGCCAGGTTCTGCGAGCGGACGGCGAATTCGTCCTGCTCGCCGCGCGTGATCTGATATTGCTCGGCCAGGTTCTCCGCGGTCATCCCCATGTGATAGCCGTTGAAGACGTCCATCAGCCCGTCCTTGATCATCGTGTCGACGAGGCTCAGGTCGCCCATCTTGGTGCCGGGGCGCAGCGACTGGGCGTGCGGGCTCATCGACATTGATTCCTGGCCGCCCGCGACGACGATGGTCGCATCGCCATTGGCCACCGCCTGGGCCGCGAGCGCGACCGCGCGCAGGCCCGATCCGCAGACCTGGTTGACGCCCCATGCCGGCACCTCCTTGGGCACGCCGGCCGCCATCGACGCCTGGCGCGCCGGGTTCTGCCCCTGCGCGGCGGTGAGCACCTGACCCATGATGACCTCGGACACCTCATCGCCGCTGACGCCCGACGCCGCCAGTGCCGCCTCGATCGCGACCCGCCCCAGCTCGTGCGCGGGGGTGGCGGCGAACGCGCCCAGGAAACTGCCGACGGGCGTGCGCTTGGCGGCGGTGATGACGATGTCGGTCATGGGCATGGGCTCCTGTCGCGGGTTGACGCCCTCTGGCGGGGCACCGATCTGAGTCGGGTCGCGCCTATCTAGCGAGCGCGATCCCCGATAACCAGTCCGCGAGCGGTGCCCAGAGCTGGTCGCGGGCGCGCTGGCCGACGACCATGCCGACATGGCCGGCATCGAGCGGGCGGACCTCGCCGCGACCGAGCGCACTGGCGGCGGGGACGATGCGGTCGTTGCGCGCGACGAACTCGATCGTCGGGATGTCGATCGCGTGCGGATCGACCGGCGTGCCCGCAACCTGCCACGCGCCGCGGCCGGGCGTATCGGCGGCGAAGAACTGCTCGAACATCTGCGCGCCCGCGCCATAGGTCAGCGGCGCGCCGCCATTGGCCCAATCTTCCAGCACCACGAAGTCGCGCGCGGCCGCGTCATCGGGATCGAGCGTGGCGAAACGTTCGTATTTGGCGATCGTGCGCGCGGGATCGAGCTGCCAGAAACAGGCCTGCAGCACCTCCATCGGGACCAGCCCCAACGCGTCGCATACCGGCTGCGTCTGGGCCCAGAGCCGCCCGATCTGCGCGCGCGCAGGCTCGCCAAAGCCCGAATAGTGCCACGGCGCGGCGATGAGGGCGAGGGCGGCGACCGGGCGCAGCGCCGCCGCCGCGATCGCCATCGTGCCGCCCAGGCAATAGCCGACCAGCAAGGGTTCGGCCCCCGCATCCTTCGTCACCGCGTCGATCAGCGGGACGAGCCGGTCGGCGACGTGCGCGGAGATATCCTCCTCCCGCTCGGCGGGATCGGGCGTGCCCCAGTCGACCAGCATCGCGCGCAGCCCGCGCGCGGCGAGCCAAGCGACCAGCGAGCGGCCGGGCGACAGGTCGAGGATGAACGGCGCGTTGATCAGCGACGGGACCAGCAGCACCGGCCGCCCCGATGCCGCCGCGCCGCCATGGTCACGCACGCTGACCCGACCGCACCGCGCAATTTCCCGGCCCGCCGGCGCGCGCGCCACGCGCGGCGCGGCCTGATAGGCGGCGAGCCCGGCCAGTGCGGCGCGGCGGCGCGCGGCGCATGCTGCGGTTTCCCGCTGCAACATGGCAAGAAACAGGGGCAGGGGGCGGGGGCCGTGTTGCGGTGCCGCAAGAAATGATGATAGGCTCGGATTTGACACAGTCGAGGGCTTTCATCCCATGAAGAAGCAATCCGCCGCGGGCGGTCCCGTCATCATCAAGAAATACGCCAATCGCCGGCTCTACAACACCGAAACCTCGTCCTACATCACCCTCGACCACCTCGCCGCGATGACTCGCGAGGGGCGCGACTTCAAGGTGATCGACGCGAAGAGCGAGGAGGACATCACGCATAATGTCCTGACGCAGATCATCATGGAAGAGGAAGCGCGCGGTCAGACGATGCTGCCGGTCAATTTCCTGCGCCAGCTGATCGCGCTTTATGGCGATTCGATGCAGGCGATGGTGCCGGGCTATCTGGAAGCGTCGATGGAGAGCTTTCGCCGCAACCAGGAACAGTTCAAGTCGGCGGTCGAGGGCGCGTTCGCCAATTCGCCGTTCGCCGAAATGGCCAAGCGCAACATGGCGATGTTCGAAGCCGCGACCTCCGCATTCAAGCCGGGCGGGTCGCCCAGCGACGCGGCGCCGGCAGCACCGACAGCCGAGGGCGGCGTCGGCAAGGACGCCGAGATCGCGGCGCTGCGTGCCCAGTTGGCCGACCTGCAATCCAAGATCGAAAAGCTGGGCTGACGCCGACCGGGGGCGGCGGGGCGCGTTCATTGTCCCGGCCCAAGCCGTTACGCGCCGGCCAATTTCAGCCAGGCCGTAGACGCAAAAGCCGCCGGTCGGCTGTCGACCCCATCGCGGACATAGCGAGAAGGATTGCAGTCCACCCGAGACCGGACGTAGTCGTGACAGATGCATATACGGCCATTCGAGGCTTCAGACTCCGAGGCCCTCGCCAGTCTTTTTCATGCGTCGGTCCGTCAAGCTGGGCTGGCCTATTATTCCTCCGAACAGGTTGATGCGTGGAGCCCGTCCAAGCCTGAGCCTGACAAGTACGTGCAGCAGGCTCGCGACAGAATATTCTTGGTTGCCGTCGATGACGATGGTGCCCTAGCAGGGTATGGGGACTTGGAGGCGAATGGACATATCGATCACCTGTATTGCCGACCCGATATAACGGGACAGGGTGTCGGCTCGGCGATCTATGCGGCATTGGAAAGCGCGGCCAAAGCAGCTGGGATAACGACGCTTTTCGTCGAAGCGAGCGAAGGCGCTCGCCGTCTTTTCGAACGTCGAGGCTTCGTTGTCGAAGCTCGCAACGACTTCACCTACAATGGCGTTGCCATGCACAATTACAGCATGTCAAAATTGATCGACTGACCGAGCTTAACGTTTGTTGTCTCCTCGCTTGGAGTGCAACCCGACAGTCCGCTTTCCACCCAGTGTCGGCCGGCCGGTCCTCCCGCCGAAATCCGCCGTTCATCCGTTCACGACCTCGATTGACCTCAGTGCGTCTCTCGGGCCTGGTGCTGAGGGCCAGCCTGCGCCGGGCGAGCGGAAGCCCCGGAGTTGCCAATGCAGCTTGGTGGATTCCGGTACGAGGTCGGGTTGACGACGCGACGCCGGTCGGGGCCTGCCTCCCGTGTCCTTTGCCGGTCAGCTTTCGGGCGAAAGAAAAGGGGCGCTGCCGGCCGGCAGCGCCCCTCAATTGTTGGCATGACGCCGTGCTGGTCAGGCCGGCTTGCGGAACTTGATCGTCATGCGGTCGCTTTCGCCGATCGCCTCGTACTTGGCGCGATCCTTGTCCTTCTCGGCGAAGTTGGGGGGCAGCGTCCACACGCCCTGGGGATAGTCCGCGGTGTCCTTCGGGTTCGCGTTGACCTCCGACTGGCCGACCAGCTCGAAGCCCGCCGCCTTGGCATAGGCGAGGACCGAACTGGTCTTCATATAGCCGCTCTTTTCCTCGGCCGCGCCGTCGCGGCTTTCGGGCAGGCGGTGTTCGACGACGCCCAGCGTCCCGCCCGGCTTCAGCATCTTGAAGATCGCGTTGAACGCGGCCTGGGTCTGATCGGTGCCACCGAAGCGCCAGTTATGGACGTTGCGGAAGGTCAGCACCACGTCGGCGCTGTTATCGGGCACGGTCGGTTCGCCGTCCTTGGCCGGAAACGCCGCCATCTTGACCGCGCCATAGGTTGCGGCGTCCTTTTCCTTGAGCGCGTTCAGCCCGCGAAAACCGTTGGGCATCGGTGCGGCGGCATAGAGCGTGCCCTTGCCCTTGGTCAGCGGCGCCAGGATCTCCGTATACCAGCCGCCGCCGGGCCACAGCTCGACCACGGTGTCGGTCGGCTTGACGCCGAAAAAGGTCAGCGTCTCGACCGGGTGGCGATATTTGTCGCGCGCCATATTGGCGGGCGTGCGGGTCGGCGCCTTGACCGCCGCGGCGATCGGGCTTTCCTCATGATGATTGGCGACGGCAATGCCGGCCGCGCCGGCAATGCCGACGCAGGACGCAAGGGCGGCGATCAGGACGAAACGGGTGCGCATAACGGCTCCTCAGCTACGGGGGGTCTTGTCGTGCGGCAGTGATGGGATAGGGGCGGTCGCGATGCAAGTCGGACTCTGGATCGCCGCCGCGCTTTCGCTGGCGCTGGCCGTCGTGGCGGGCGTGGCGGAGC
>NZ_LSKG01000083.1:0-16793 GCF_001557005.1 Sphingomonas sp. CCH15-F11
GCCGTGCCGGGCGGATAACCGCCCGAAGCAGGCGCGCTGACCGCCGCGGTGTGGTTGAGCAGCTGGCGCAACGTCGCATGGGCGTGGGCCGGCGCCTCGGCCCCGACGGGCAACTGCCACCGCTTGAGATACCGGTTGATGTCGCGATCGAGCGCCAGCTCGCCGCGGTCGACCGCCTGCATCGCCAGCGTCGCGGCGAAGGACTTGCTGATCGATGCGGCCTGGAACGCGGTGTCGGGCCGTACCGGTGCGCATGTCGCCATGTCGGCGATGCCGAACCCCTCCGCCCAGGCGAGCCTGCCCCCCCGGATCACCGCGATGCTGACCCCGGCGATCTTCAGCTCGGCCATTCGCCGGCGCAGATCGACCCTTCGGCTTTGCGTGCCGACCAGCCGGGGCGGCAACGCTGCCACGATTGCGCGCGCGTCGGGGGGAAGCGCGGCGGGCAACGCCCAGTCGCAGCGGCGGGCCGCGTCGAGTGCGGGCAGGCCCTCGGGCAGATCCCCGGCGCGAGCCATCCCGCCCGCCGCCGAGACGAGGATCGCACCGGTGATCGCTGCCCTGCCCAGCCGCACGGCCACCGATACCAACCGGCTCAAAGCTGGTGTCCGGTGCGGTCGCGCTTGGTCGCGAGATAGCGTTCGTTATGCGGGTTGGCGGGCAGTTTGTGGGGGACGCGTTCGGCCACGTCGATCCCGGCGGCAGCCAATGCCGCGACCTTGTCCGGATTGTTGGTCAGCAACCGGATGCGCCGCTGGCCGAGCAGCGTCAGCATCCGCGCCGCGACCCGGAAATCGCGCGCATCGACCGCGAAGCCCAGCCGGGTGTTGGCGTCGACGGTGTCGAAGCCCTGATCCTGCAACGCATAGGCGCGCAGCTTGTTGATCAGGCCGATGCCGCGCCCTTCCTGGCGCAGATAGATCAGGATGCCCCAGCCGCCATCCCGCATCGCCCGCAGCGCCGCGTCGAGCTGGGGCCCGCAATCGCATTTGAGCGATCCGAACACGTCGCCGGTCAGGCATTCGCTGTGGACGCGCACCAGCGGCGGATTGCCGTCCGGTCGACCGATGACCAGCGCGACATGCTCGCCGGGCGCATCGGGGGTGCGGAACGCCACGATCTCCGCATCGTCGGCCGCGCCGACCGGGAGTCGCGCGCGCGTTGCGATCCGCAACGTCGCCGCATCCTCGAACGCCGCGATCGCGCGGGCCGTCACTGCCTCGAACCCGCCGCCGCCGGGACGTACGAAGAATGCCGGCAGGATGCCCGCGATCCGCGCGAGCCGGAGCGCGGCGGCGGCGGCATCGACCTCCGGCGTCGCGACCGCGCGGAACGGTCCTTTAAGCGGCGTGCCGAGATCGAATTGCGGATCGGCGATCGCGGTCGCGCATGGGTGGTCGATCCATGGCGCGCGCACGATCGTCACCGGCTGGTCGGGATCGGCGGCGTCGCGCTGGTTGGCGAGCCGGAGCGTCGCGGCCCGCCCGGCGGAGACCAGCACGTTGGCCGTACCGGCGGGGTCGAACGCGGTCAGCGCGTCGGCATCCGATGTTTCCAGCGGTAACACGCTCAGTGCGCCTGCGTCGCCCGCGACGTCGATCGCCCACCCCCGGCGCAGCGCGTCGATCGCGCGCGAAACGTCGCGCTGCGTGGTCACAGGGCAAACTCGGTGACGATCGGCACATGGTCCGACGGCTTCAGCCAGCCGCGGCAGTCCTCATGCACGCGATGCGCGACCGCCTGCGCTGCGACATCGGCGCTCGCCCACATATGATCGAGCCGGCGGCCGCGATCGGAAGCCTGCCAGTCCTTCGCGCGATAGCTCCACCAGGTATAGAGCCGCTGCGGCGGCGGCACGAAGCGGCGGCCGAGGTCGACCCAGTCGTTTGCCCGCTGTAGCCGGCCGAGCGCCGCGACCTCGACCGGGGTGTGGCTGACCACGTCGAGCAGCTGCTTGTGGCTCCACACGTCGCATTCCAGCGGCGCGATGTTGAAATCGCCGACCAGCAAAGTCGGCACGCCGCCCAGCCCTTCCGACCAGCGCGTCATCCGTTCGACGAAATCCAGCTTCTGGCCGAATTTCGGGTTGAGCTCGCGATCGGGAATGTCGCCGCCCGCCGGGACATAGACATTCTCGAGCCGCAGGCCGTTTCCCAGCCGCACGCCGATATGCCGCGCCTCGCCATTGGCCTGCCAGTCGAGCCGGTCGTCTTCTGCCAGCGGCACGCGGCTGATCACCGCGACCCCGTGGTGCATCCGCTGGCCGTTGATCGCGATGTGGCGATAGCCGAGCGTGTGGAACGGCGCGTGCGGAAAATCGCCGTCGATGACCTTGGTTTCCTGGAGGCACAGGATGTCGGGTTGCGACTCGCGCAGGAACCGTTCGACGATGTCGAGGCGGAAGCGGACGGAATTGATGTTCCACGATGCGATCTTGAGCGTGCCCATGCCGCGCCGATGTAATCGGGCGGCGTGAATTGCGCCAGCGCCGCGCCCAAGTCGTCTGGCACGACTTCCCGACGTCGCCGCCACCAACGAAAAGGCCCCCGCTCCGGGGGCAAGGAGCGAGGGCCGACCGAGCGTTCGTCACGCAGGGCGGGAAACGCGGGGGCCGGTCAACAGGGGGGAATCCCGGCCGGGGCGCTTCCACTCCCACTATGTAGGGTGCGAAAGCTGTCGCGCAAATGAACGGCCGGTCAATTTGGCCGTGTGCGGCTCGTCGGGTCGCGCCAGCGGAACGTGTTATCGGAAACCGGGACGTTGAATCGCGTGTTCGACAGGCGGATCGTCGTGCGGTTGTTCTGGGCATCGAGCGCGACCCAGCCCTGCAAGCGAAGCCCGCCGGGCGACGCCGCGTCGCGTGCGAAGATCATGTCGATACGCCCATATTCGGGATGCTTGGGATCATAGGCCTCGACCCGGATGACGCGCGAATCGCCGGTCGGCAGCACGCGCGCGAATTTGGACGGGTCGCGCGCAGGATTGAGCAGAATGCCGAGCGGCGATTCCCCGATCGGCCAGCGCTGTTTCTGGCGCACCTGATAATCGAGGAAATAAAGCGCCTTGCCATCGCCGACGATCAGGATCGGCACGCCCTTTTCATATTGAAAGCGGATCCGGCCCGGCTTCTTGAGTGTGAGCGTGCCGGTCAGCACCTTGCCCGCGCGGTCAGTCTGGCTGAAGGCGGCGACCATGGTGTCGACCGCGGCGAGATGCCGCTGAACGGAAGCGAGATCGCCGGTCGGCTGGGCAAGCGCGGGGAGCGCGACCGGCAATGCGGCGACGGCGGCCAGCGGCGCGAGGCGGAGGAGAAGGATGGGGGACATGCGGCTCCGGATCATGGTTCGGGCGTAGGTTGGGGGGCTTGAACGCGCGGTGAACCCGCCCGGTTGCCAGGTTGGGGCCTAATTCAACGGTCGCCCGTCCTCGTCCATCAGCACCTCGCGGCGGCCGACATGGTCGGGGCGGGAGACGAGCCCTTCCTTTTCCATCCGCTCGATCAGCCGCGCGGCGCTGTTGTAGCCGATCCGCATCTGGCGCTGCAGCCAGCTGGTCGAGGCCTTCTGGCTCGACGCGACGAAGGAGATAGCCTGGCGATATTGCTGGTCCTCCGGGCTGTCGCCGCCGACCGGCGACCCGTCGAGTGCAAAGCCGCCCTCTTCGGGCTCCTCGGTGACGGCGGTGATGTAATCGGGCTCGCCCTGCGCGCGCCAGTGCTCGGCCACCGCCTGCACTTCGTCATCCGACACGAACGGGCCGTGGACGCGCGCCAGCTGCTTGCCGCCGGGCATGTAGAGCATGTCACCGCGGCCGAGCAGCTGTTCGGCACCCTGTTCGCCCAGAATGGTGCGCGAATCGATCTTGCTGGTGACGTGGAAGCTGATTCGCGTCGGCAGGTTCGCCTTGATGACCCCGGTGATGACGTCGACCGAGGGGCGCTGCGTCGCCATGATCAGATGGATGCCCGCCGCGCGCGCCTTTTGCGCCAGGCGCTGGATCAGGAACTCGACTTCCTTGCCCGCGGTCATCATCAGGTCGGCGAGCTCGTCGACGATGATGACGATCTGCGGCAGCGGCTGGAGGTCGAGCGTCTCCTCCTCATAGATCGGCTTGCCGGTGTCGGGATCGTAGCCGGTCTGGACGCGGCGGCCGAGCGTCTGGCCCTTGGCGCGGGCGGCGCGCACCTTGTCGTTAAAGCTGGCGAGGCTGCGCACATTGACGCTCGCCATCATGCGATAGCGTTCCTCCATCTGCTCGACCGCCCATTTCAGCGCGCGCACCGCCTTGGGCGGATCGGTGACGACGTCGGCGAGCAGGTGCGGAATCCCCTTGTACATGCTGAGTTCCAGCATCTTGGGGTCGATCATGATCATCCGGCACTGATCGGGCGTCAGCCGGTAGAGCAGCGACAGGATCATGCAGTTGAGCCCGACCGACTTGCCCGAGCCGGTGGTGCCGGCAACGAGCAGGTGGGGCATCGGGGCAAGGTCGGCGATGACGGGATCGCCGGCGATGTTCTTGCCCAGCACCATCGGCAGCTGCGCGCCCTGTTCCTCGAACTGCTGGCTGCCGACCAGCTCGTGCAGGCTGACCATCTCGCGCTTGGCATTGGGCAGCTCGATGCCGATCACGCTGCGGCCCGGAATGGTGGCGACGCGCGCCGAGATCGCCGACATGTTGCGCGCGATGTCGTCGGCGAGCTGGATCACCCGGCTCGCCTTGATCCCCGCCGCGGGCTCGAATTCGTACATGGTGACGACCGGGCCGGGCGAGACCTTCACGATCTGGCCCTTCACATGGAAATCGTCGAGCACGCTTTCGAGCAGCCGCGAGTTGCGTTCCAGCGCGGCCTTGTCCGCGACAGGACTGGCGCGTTCGGGCGCGGGCTTGAGCAGATCGAGCGGCGGCAGGCGATAATTGTCGCGCAGGTCGAGCGATTCCTGCTGGGGCTTGGGCCGGGCGGTCGACGGCGGCAGCGCGCGGTCGGCGATGACCGGGCCGGGGCGCGGATCAGGCCGCGCGACCTTGCGCGGGGCGCTGATCAGCGGCAGATCGTCGTGCAGGTCGTCCTCCACATCGCCGCGCCCGCGCCGCATCGGCTCGGCATCGGCGTCGCCGGTATCTCGGCGCACGCGTGGCGCCGGCAGGCGCGGCATCCGCCAGCGCGCCTCCGGCCATTCGATCGTCAGCCCGCGCCCCCACAGCACGACGCCGGCGATCGCCACCGCCACGGCCACGCCGCGATTGGTCCAGGTGACCGCGACCGGATCGGGGATGAATCCGACGACCCACTGGATCAGCGACGCGATTGAAAAGCCGATGACGCCGCCCCAGCCCGCGGGCAGGCTCTGCACCGACGCCGTCGAAACGAAGGCGAGCGCAGTGCCCATCAGCGCCACGCCGATCAGGCAGTCGCGCAGCATCCGCCCCCACGGCCCGACCGGCACGTCGCGCCACATCCGCGCCGCCAGGATCGGCCCGAGCGGCAGCACCAGCGCCACCGCGACGCCGAACACCATCAGCAACAGGTCGGCGAGCCACGCCCCGACCACGCCGGCGCGGTTGGCGACTTCCGGGCCCGCCACCGTGCTGAACGACGCGTCGCCCGGATGATAGGAGGCGAGCGCGACCGCCGCGAGCAGCGTCAGCGCGAACAGCGCCAGCGCGCCGAGCATGACCATGCTGCGCCGCGCACCGGCCTTCATCGAATCGCGCCACAAACTGGGCGGCGTGCGGCTCGCCATCGCGAAACCCCCCGGGGAAAAACTGGAAACCGGCACGGAGTCTCGCTTTGTTCGCGCGTGGCGTCAAGCCGATGCGGGGATGCAACGCCCGTATTGGCAGCGTGGCCGCGCGGCTCTAGACCGCGGGGATGGACCGTGCTGACCTGCTTATCCTTGGCGGCGGACTGGTGGGCAGCGCGCTCGCCGTCGCGCTCGACGCCCATGGCCTGACCGCGATCGTCGTCGATCCGGCCGATCCGGCGGCGACGCTCGCCCCCGATTTCGACGGCCGCGCATCGGCGATTTCCAGCGCGTCGCACCGGATGCTGGGCGCGATCGGCGTTGCCGACCGCATGGCGGGCAAGGGGTCCGAGATCCGCGCGATCCGCGCCAGCGACGGCCTGGCCCCCGGCGCGCTCGATTTCGTCGCCGGCGCGGACGACGATGCGCTGGGCACGATGTACGAGAACCGCGTGCTGCGCTCCGCGCTGCATGACGCGGTGCAGGCGGCCGGCGGGGTCGAGCTGCGGTCGCGACGACGCGCGGTCGACGTGGTGCGCGATGCCCATGGCGTGCGCGCCACCCTTGACGACGGCAGCGAAGTCGCCGCGCGGCTGGTGGTTGCCGCCGACGGCCGCGGATCGCCGATGCGCGAGGCGGCGGGGATCAAGGTCGCGCGCTGGACCTATGACCATGCCGCGATGATCACCGCGTTCCATCACGAACGCCCGCACGACCATGTCGCGTTCGAGATCTTCTATCCCGAAGGGCCGTTCGCGATCCTGCCGCTGAACGACGACGAACATGGCCACCGCTCCGCACTGGTGTGGACGGTCAAGGCCGCTGATCAGCCCGGCATGTTCAAGCTGTCCGACCGCGCCTGGCTGGCCGAAGCCGAAAAGCGCATGGGCGGCGTGCTCGGCCGGCTCGACCGGCTGGCGCCGCGGTCGAGCTATCCGCTCGGCTTTCACCATACCGCGCGCCTGACCGCAGAGCGGCTGGCGCTGGTGGGCGACGCCGGCCACGGCATCCACCCGATCGCGGGCCAGGGGGTCAATCTGGGCTTTCGCGATGCCGCGGCACTGGTCGAGGTGCTGGTGGAGGGCATGCGCATCGGCCTGGACCCCGGCGATGCCGAGCTGCTCAAGCGGTATGAGCGCTGGCGCAGCCTCGACACCTTCATGGTCGCGCTCGCCACCGACAGCCTCAACCGCATCTATGGCGTACCGGGCCGCGTGGCGTCGGCGATCCGCCGGTTCGGCATGTCCGCGATCCAGCGCATGCCGCCGGTCAAGAACCGGCTGATGGCCGAAGCCCGGGGCGAATCGGGCGCGCTGCCGCGGCTGTTGCAGGGCATGACCGTCTGAACGCCACACGTCGTCGCGGGCGAAGTTGCGGAAGTTGCGGGCTGTGCGATGTTCGTTCGGGGTGCGCGCAAAGCGTGGGCGCGCTTCGACTTCGGTCGGAGCGAACGTGGATCCATTGACGCCGAAAGATCGCTGGGCCGGGGCATCGCGACGGGTCTGACTGACGGCGGGCGAGTAGGACAGCCTTTCACGGGCAGGATGACGGCTAATTAAGGCGCTCTCCAGAGAGTCTGGGCCCGGATTTTTCTGTCACCCCGGCCTTGTGCCGGGGTCCACCGCGCCGCAAAGCGCCGTCGCGCGCCGGTTGGAGCCGAACCAATGCGCGGTGCAAGGGAAGCGCGCCGATCATGGACCGTGCGGGTCGCACGGTGGACCCCGGCACGAGGCCGGGGTGACGACTAAAAAGGTGGCTGGGCCTTCCGATCATTCCCGTTCCCGGTCAGCCGCTCGGGATGAGCGGGACCGGGAAACAGGATCGCACGCTAATCCCCCAGGGCCCGCGCTTCCTCGACCAGCATCACCGGCACGCCATGGTGGATCGGGAAAGCGAGGCCCGCGGCGTCGGACACCAGTTCGTCGCGCGCGGCATCGTGGCGCAGCGGGGTGCGGGTCACCGGGCAGACCAGGATCGACAGCAGCCAGGGATCGAGCGGCGCGGCGGGCGCGGTCATTGCAGCGTCGCGGCGCCGTCGTCGCCGTAACGACCGAAGAACTGCATGAGCTGGACGATCAGCTCGGCGCGCGCCGACAGTGAGTGGGCCTCCAGCAGTGCCTGTTTCGACGCGATGTCGAACGGCGCGATCTGGGCAATGCCGTTGACCAGTGCCTCGTCGTCGAGCCGCCCGACCGCTTCCCAGTCGACCGCATAGCCCTGGGCCTCCGCGAATCGGCGCGATTCGAGCTCGAGCGACGACCGCTCGCCCAGCGCCAGCGATTCATCGGCACCGACAGGCTCCAGCTCGGCCTCGACCTGACGAAAGGGGGTCGCAACGTCGAGCTCGCGCAGGATGCGGAAGCGCGCGGTGCCCTGAAGCACGATGTCGTAGCGGCCGTCGGCCAGCGCCTCGACATCGATGATCTGGCCGAGGCAGCCAACCTCGAACAGCGGCGGCGGCTCGCCCGGTCCGCGCGGCTGGACCATCCCGATGCGCCGGTCGCGGGCGAGCGCGTCGCTGACCAGCGCGCGATAGCGCGGTTCGAAGATATGCAGCGGCAGGTGCATGCGCGGGAACAGGAGCGCGCCGCCCAGCGGGAAAACCGAGATGCGCTGGCTCATCCGAACAGGATCGCCGACAGGCGACGGCGCTGGGCGGAAACCCACGGATCCTCGAGCCCGACGACTTCGAACAGCTTGAGCAGTCGTTGGCGGGCGGCGCCATCATTCCATTCGCGCTCGGCGGCGATGATCGCGAGCAACGTGTCGGCCGCGGCTTCGCGGTCGCCCGCCGCCATGTAACCGCCGGCCAGTTCATAACGCAGCGCGAGATCGTCGGGCGCGGCCGCCGAACGCCGGGCGAGCGCGGCAAGGTCGTCGACCGGCTGCGCCTCACGCGCCAGCGACAATGCGGCACGCGCGCGATCGACCTCGGGTGCCCTGGCGGCTTCGTCGGGAAGCTCGGCGAGCGCGGCCTCCGCCTCATCGAACCGGCCGAGCAGCACGAGCGCGCGCGCCCGGCCCGATGCGACCGCGGGGTCGGCGGGTGCCATGTCGGCGATCTGGTCGAAGATCGCGAGCGCGCGTTCGCCGTCGCCGCCGGCCAGCACATCCTCCCCCATCGCGATCAGCGGCTCGATCTCGGCTTCGACCGACGCGGCCTCGCTTTGCACGGGCAGCTGGCGCAGCAGCTGGTCGAGCATCGCCTTCAGCTGCGATTCGGTGCGCGCGGGCGTCAGGTCGGCGACGAGCTGGCCCTGGAACATCGCATAGACGGTCGGAATCGAGCGGATCTGGAATTGCGCGGCGATGAACTGGTTCTTGTCTGTATCGATCTTGGCGAGCACGACGCCCTTGCCGGCATAGTCGGCGGCGACCTTCTCCAGCACGGGGGCCAGCGCCTTGCACGGCCCGCACCATTCCGCCCAGAAATCGATGATGACGAGTTGCGTCATCGACGGTTCGACGACGTCGCGGCGGAAATTCTCGACCGCCTCGCGTTCGGCGGCGGACATGCCCAGCGTAGCCAAGAGACACTCCCTTGCGGATGATTGCGGTGAATTGCGGCAACGCCCCATGTGGGCGCATCGCCGCGCCAAGCCAAGCCCTTTTGCCGAATCGCACCGGGGGGTTGCGGACCCCGGCGACCGATGCTAGAGGCCGCCGCCTTGACGGAGCCGGTCGGCCACGCCACCGGACACCCAAGCGCCAGAGCGGGCGTAGCTCAGGGGTAGAGCACAACCTTGCCAAGGTTGGGGTCGAGGGTTCGAATCCCTTCGCCCGCTCCAGGATTTTTCATGACTTGCCGGAAATTCTTCCCCGCCGGGGGCTCGCCTGTGCGCAGGCACGCGCGTGCCAGTCGGCGCGCGGATGCCCGGCGGATTGCGGTGCCTGGCCGGACAGCAGCGCCCGGCCGCGGTCACGCCCCCTGATCGATCGTCCGGCCCTTGGTTTCCGGAAACAGGCGCGCGACGAGCAGCGACTGGAGCAGCATGAAGCCGGCAAAGGCGAAGAAGGGCGCGGCGGCCGAGGCGGCGGCGATCGGCGGATAGACCCAGGCGATCAGCGCGTTGAGCAGCCAGTGCGTCCCCGCACCCAGCGCCGCCCCCTGGGCGCGCACCGGTTGCGGGAAGATTTCGGACAGATAGACCCAGATCACCGCGCCCTGGCTGAGCCCGAACGACAGGATGAACAGGACCAGCGACGGCAGCAGCAGCGCCGGGCCGAGCCACCCGGCCTGGACGAGGCCGGTCAGCAGCAGCGCCACCGCGCAGCCCAGCCCGCCTGCGACGAGCAGCGCCTTGCGCCCCGCCCGGTCGATCAGCGCCATGCCGAGCAGCGTGGCGACCAGGTTGCACAGCCCGATCGCCACCGCCTGACGATCGGCCGACAGGCTGCTGAATCCCGCCGCGGTGAAAACGTCGTTCAGATAATAGAGGATCGCATTGATCCCCGAGAGCTGGTTGAAGCTGGCGAGCCCGATCGCGAGCAGGATCGGGCGGCGATGCCGCCGGAAGCTCAACGGCTCGCGCGCCAGGCTCGCCGGCGCGTCCTGCCGGGTGGCAATCTCGATACCGAGGCGTGCGGCATGGGCATGCCCCTCCTCGACCCGGCCGCGGCCGATCAGCCAGCGCGGGCTGGTCGGCATCACCAGGGTCATCGCCAGCAGCAATGCCGCGGGGGCGACCGCGACCCCGAGCTTCCACCGCCAGACCGTCTCGGCCCCCGTCTGCGCCAGCAGCGCGTTCGACGCGTAGGCGGCAAGGATGCCGATGACGATGCAGAGCTGAAATGTCCCGACCAGCCGGCCGCGCAGCCGAGCGGGCGCCAGTTCGCTGATATAGACCGGTGCCAGCACCGAGGACGCGCCGATGGCGAGCCCGCCGATCAGGCGGGCGGCGGCAAAGGTGCGCTCGTCCCCCGCCAGGGCGGACGCAAGCGCGGAACCGAGATAGAGCAGCGCGGTGACCGCAAGCATCGCCCGGCTGCCGAAGCGATCGCCCAGCGGGCCGGCGACGAACGCGCCGACCAGCGTACCCCACAGCGCGATCGACACCGCGAACCCCAGCGCCGCGGGCGTCAGCTCGAACACGCGCACAAGGTCCTTGGTCACCCCGGCGATGACCGCGGTGTCGAAGCCGAACAGCAGTCCCGAAATCGCGGCGGCGGCGATGCCGAGCTTCACGCGCAGCGATATTGGCCCGGCCGGCGCCGCATCGGTCGGGGCAGCGGGGTGGACGGGATCGACAATCATGAATCGCCTTTCAGCGCGAGGGCGGTGGTGACGACCGTTTCGGCAAGCGCCTGATGGTCGCGAGCGGACGGATGGCGGTTGCAGCCGGCGAGCGTGAGGTCCGGAAAGCGCACGACGGCCGGCCGCAACGGGCGAAGCGCCTCGGCGACCTGGTCGACATCGGCCGCGAAGCGGGGACCGGCCATGAGGATGAAGCGCGCGCGGGGATGGGCGGCGTGCAGCCGTCCGACGAACGCGACATAACGCGCGCGATAGGCGCGGCGCAGGGCGGCCTCGTCGGCCCACGCCTCCCCCGCGCGCAGCGGGGTCGAGAAATCGTTGGTGCCCAGATTGACGACGATGAGCGCGGGGGAGGGTCGCGGCGCACCACGGTCGCCGGCCACGCCGGGCACAGCCCGGTCGTACAGGTCGGGCATCGCCTGAAACGGATGCCCGCCGTCGTAATTGCGCACCATGCCGCGACCGGAGACCGCGACAATGCGATAATCCATGTCGAGCCGGGCGGCGGCGAGCGGACCGAAGGCCAAGCCAGTATCGGTGGCGGCGAACACCTCGGCATCGTTGCAGCGCGCCTGTTCCAGCCGGTTGCCGTAGCCGACGGTGAACGAATCGCCGATGAATTCCACGACCGGGCGGGCGGCGCGCGGCGCCAGCGGCACCGCCGCGCCGCGTGCGAAGAACCCGCCGAACCGCGAGCCCGCGCCGCGCGCTTCGGTGACCTGTTCCAGCCGGATGACGTGATCGCCCGCCGGCAAGCCGCGCAGCCGCTCGACATGCCGCCCGGGGGCCTTCAGCAGCCCGACCTCGGCCCCGTCGACGCGCAGGCGCAGCCACTGCGTCGGCGCGTCGACGCGGAGGTCGATCGCCGTGCCGCGAAAGCGCCCCTCGAACCACGCCCCCGGCCAGCCAAAGGCGCGCCAGCCGGCCGCGTCGGCCCGCTCGCCCCCGATCGCATATGCGGGGACAGCGCGGACGGGCGCATCGGCACCGCCGAGAAGCAATGCGACGGCAGCCAGCGACAGCGCGGCCCTGCCCTGCGCGCGATCACGCCCCCGCGCGCCGGTCATTGCTCGCCCGGACGGGTCGTGCCGTCGGTTCGCGCGGGAAGCGACAGGTCGACGGCCGTATCGGCCACGTTCCAGCCCCGGACGCGAACCGCGGCGGGCGGCGCGCCGCTTTCGGGCCAGGCGATGCCGACCGTCCGCGTCTCGCCCGGAAACAGGGTCAGGTAATTGTCGTCATAATAGGCGGGCAGGATCCGCCCGCCATCGGCATCGACGAGCGTCAGCTTTACTTGGAGCGCGGGAACGGTCGACTCGTTGCGGATCGCCACGACGGCCCGCGCCGCGCCGGGCGCGGGCGGCGGCGCATCGAACGACAGGTGCGCGCGCGGCATGTCGTTGAGCGATCGAAGCGCCGCATCGGAGCCGGTGCGCCAGTAATCGTTGCGCGACACGATCCGCGGATCCCCGGCCCGTCGCAGTTCGAGGCGAACCAGCTCCACCTCGCCCGCCGCGAGCTTCGGCAGCGTGGCGTCGGCGAGCGGCCGGGTCGCCGACGCGGGGACGTCGGTCGCGAACTGGCGCTCCGACAACGGCCGCCCGTAGAGGCCCAAGCGCCGGACGGTCACCTGTGCCCCCGCAAGCGCAGTCGGCAGGCTGTTGACGACCGCCACCGCATCCTCGGGCTGGTTCAGCTGGACATGGACGGGCTCCGCCGCCGACTTGATCGCGTAGAAGCTGGCGTGCGTATCATAGTCATGGCTCAGCATCTGCCATTCGGTGCTCGGCCACGCCGGCTGGGTCATCCACAGGAGCCGCCCGGAATTGCGGGTGAACAGGCGCGCGTTCATCCCCTCGAAAATCGCGCGATGCGATTCGAAGTTGAGCAGCTGGGCCTTGCGCTCGAAGTCCTCGAGATCGGCGGGCGCGCCCAGCCGCTCGGTCATCGCGGCCATGAAGCCCGCGACGCTGCCGCCCCGCGCACTATGCCAGTCGTGATAGGCCCAGCTGTCGTTCGGCGGCCACTGGTCGGCCGCGGGCACCATCGCCCGGAACGCCTCCAGCGTCGGGAAGGAGGGGGTGCCGACCTCGGTCGAGAAGCCCTGTGCGAGATCGGTGAAATAGCGTTCCGGGCGCTGATAGTCCCACGGGCCGCTGTCCGCCATGTTCACCAAACGCGAGTTGCCGGTGTAATATCGCGTGCCGTCGATCGTGCGCACCAGCGCCTCGAGCCCCTCGTTCAGGACCGGCGGCGGCACGCCTTCGTTGCGGCCTAGCCACAGGACGATCGACGGATGATGGCGAAAGCGGCGGATCGTATCTTCCGCATTGGCCAGGAACAGCGCGGCGTCGCCGGGTTCGCCGTTATAATCCTGGGTGGAGATCCAGAAATCGTTGACGACCATGAGGCCATATTCGTCGGCGAGCGCGAACAGCGCCTCTTCCGTATTCTGCCCCACCCAGTTGCGGATCGTGTTGAGGTTGGCGTCGCGGTGCAGCCGGACATAGGGCTCGAGCCGCGCGCGATCGACCCGCTTCATCAGGTCGTCCATGCCCCAGTTCCCGCCCCGTACCGGGATTCGCACGCCGTTGACCCGCAGGATGAGATGCGGCGCGATGCCGTCCGCGGGCAACGCGCGCACCGCGGGCGACATCGCCGCATCGGGGCGCAACGACGCCGCCCAGCCGCCCGCGACCTTTCGGATGCCGCCATGACTGACATCGACGACGGCGCGATGATCGGCGCGCGTCGGGTGGAAGAGCACGCGCTGCAGCGCGCCGTCCGGCGCGACCAGCGACAGTTCGTACCCTACCTCGCGGATCCCGAAGCGGAGCTGCTTGCGATCGCTGCGCGTCGAACCGGCGGGCGTCACCACGACCGTCAGGTCGTGCAGGGTCGGCGCGCCGAAGCCGTTCGGCCACCACAGCGCGGGGTTGCGGATGCGCAGCGCGGGATGCGATGCCGGCGTCAGCGTCACGACCTGGTGTCCCGGCGCGACGGTGACGTCGGCCTCGATCCGCGCGGTGCCCGCCTGCACCTGCAGCTGCGCCGGCACCGGCGAGGCGGTACGGTTCTCAAGCGGGACCTCGACCGTCAGCTCGGCGACGCTGTTGTCGGGGAGCGGCAGGACGGTGCTGACGCTGGGATCGCCGATCGCGACGGGGCCCTGCGCCGCGATCACCACATTCTGCCAGATGCCGGTATTGCGGTCGCGAACCGTGGGAATCCAGTCCCACCCTTCGCTGGCGACGAAAGTCGGCCCGTCGATCGTCATCGCCCCGCCATTCTCGCCTGGGCCGGCCAGGACCGACTCCTCGTGCGGCAAACCGGGATGCGGTGGCGGCGAGATCCGGACCGCGAGCGCGTTGCGCCCCGCGCGTAGCACATCCGAGACATCGAACTGCCCGCGCCGGAACGCGCCCTTCACGGTGCCGAGCCGCACCCCGTTGAGCCAGATTTCGGCGGCGTAGTTGATTCCGTTGAAGGTGAGCGTCCTGAACGCCCCGCCGGTCAATGCCGACGCGTCGAATTCGGTGCGATACCAATAGTCCTGCCGCGCGAGATGCTCGGGAATGGCGAGGTTGTTGAGGCCGATCGTCGGGTCGGGATAGATGCCCGCCGCGACCATCGCGGTCAGGACGGTGCCGGGCACCCGCGCGGGAATCCAGCCCCCCGCGTCGAACCCGACGCGTGCGATCGACGCCCCGTCGGCGGCGACATCGGGTGCAGGACGCAGCCTCCAGCCGTCCAGCTCCCACCGGTCGTCGCCGAGCGCGCGGATCGCCCCGCGCGCATCCGTGGCGGTGGCCGCAACACGCGGTACGGCGGGCGGCGGCGGCGCGCCGACCGGTCGGGTCGCGGGCGGCTGGGGCACGGTCTGACCCATTTGCTGCCGGGTCTGGAGGGGCCAGGCGGGGCTGCCCGATTCATATTGCCAGTCCTCGTCGGGCGCTGCGGCTTGCGCCGGCGCCGTGGCGGGTTCGCGGACACCACCGTGCAGGCTGAGCTGCGCCAGCCGCCCGGCAAAGCCCGAACCGTCGCGCGCGCGCGGGGCCGCCTGGATCACGCCGCTGATCGGCACCGGCGCGCCGATCACAGCCGCCTCACGCCCGTCGACGTGGAGCCGGACCGAACGGCCATCCGACGCGAGCGCCAGCGCGTGCCAGCGCCCCGGCTGCACCCTGGCGCTGGACCGGTGCAGCGTGTCGCCGATGCGCACGCCGAATACCGTACCGTCGATCACGATCGCGGCCGCCGGCGATGGCGACGCGCCCGGCAGGCGCACGACGGTGGCGTCATTCGCGCCCGGCGCTTCGGCGCGAAGCTGCATCGTGAGCGTCCACGCCGCCAGTGGGGCGATTGCGGGCGCGGGCTGCTTCTCGATCCCGTCCGACGCCGGCGGAAAGCGGAGGTTGAACGGTCCGGCGACAACCCCGTCCGGCGCGCCGGAAGCGGGAATTGCGGTGCCCGCCAATGCCAGCGCCAAGAGCATCACCGTCAGCCGTGCACCCATCAACATTGTCCTGATCCCTGGTCGAAAGTCGCGGTGTGGCGGGCCCGGGCGGCGCTAGCCGGCATAGCGGTTCGCCGGGACGCCGCGAACGCCGGGGTCGGCACGGAAGATCGCGCCCGCCAGCGGCTCGTCGGGGCGGTCCTTGGCCGCGGTCGTGATGTAGAGCTGGTCGAGGTCGGCCCCGCCGAACGCGCAGTTGGTCACCCGCGACGCCGGCACCTCGATCGATCGCATCAGCGCGCCCGACGGATCGAAGCGGCTGACCCGGCCGCCATCCCAGTGGCACACCCACAGACAGTCGTCGGCATCGACGGTCATGCCGTCCGGTTTTCCCCAGCTCGGGTCGAAAGCGATGTGGACGGCGCAGGACGCGGTTCGCTGTGGATCGTCCAGCCGCAGCCGATAGACGAGGCCCAGCGGCGAATCGGCATGGTACAATAGCTGGCCGTCGCGACTGATCGCCGGGCCGTTGGGGACGGTATACCCCGTGTCGACGCGGACCGCATCACCCGCCGGATCGAAGCGGTAGAGCGCGCCGACGGGACGGTCCGCGGCGATGCGCATCGTCCCCGCCCAGATGTTGCCGTGCGCGTCGGCGCAGGCGTCGTTCAGCCGCATCTCCGGTTCATCGAGGCCGAACGCAGCGAGCGGCGTGCACCGGAACGGGTCGAGATCGATCACATGGACCCCCGACTGCAGTCCCGCGACGAAGCCGGGCGTGCCCTGGCGTTCGATCACCCAGCCGATCATTTCGGGCACATCCCAGGACGCGAGCGGGGGCGACGACGCGGCGCGCCAGCGGTTGAGCCGCCGCCCGAGGATGTCGACCCAGTAGAAGGCGTCGTCACGCGCGGACCACCAGGCGCCCTCGCCCAGCAGGCTGCGCACCTCGCCCGAGACGATCTCGATCATCGGGGCAGCCCCCGCCAGCGGTGCGCGCGCCAGGCAAAGAAGGCGACGCCGGCAAAACCGATCACAGGCACCACGAACGCGCTCGCGATGCCGCCGCGATCGGCGAGCATGCCGGCAATCAGCGGCAGGAACGCGCCGCCGGTGATCCCCATGACCAGCAGGCCCGACACCGCCGCGCGCGGTGCCGTCGCGCGTTCCAGCGCCAGGGTGAACACGGCGGGAAAGGTGATCGAGGTGAACAGGCCGATGGTCAGCGTCAGATAGCCGACCCATGCCCCCTCGAGCGTCAACGGGATGAGGCACAGCGCCGCGGCGGTCCCGGCGGTTGCCGTCAACAGCGCGCCGACCGGCACGCGCGTCATCACCG
>NZ_LSKG01000084.1:0-407 GCF_001557005.1 Sphingomonas sp. CCH15-F11
GCGTCAGCAGCATCAGCACGAGCGCTGCGATCCCGATGATCCCGCCAGCGAGGCTACCCGGAAAGCGGGGCGACACATGCACGAGATAGCCGAACGGGAACAGCAGCAGGAACGCGACCAGCAGGCCCACGGCAATGTCGCTGCGTTCGCGCATCAGGCTTCGACCACGAGCGGCGTGCCCGTCCCCTTCGCCTGGCACGCGAGCACATAGCCTTGCGCCTTGTCGGCGGGCGCAAGGCCGGATTCGACCTCCATCGTCACTTCGCCCTGCAGCAGCTTGACCACGCAGGCGCCGCATGTGCCCGCACGGCATGCATAGGGGATCTCGACGCCCGCGCCCTCGGCCGCCTCCAGCACGGTCTCGTCCGCGGGCAAGGCCGCCGACACCCCCGACACGGAGAAGGTCA
>NZ_LSKG01000085.1:0-50974 GCF_001557005.1 Sphingomonas sp. CCH15-F11
GCCCTTGCTAGCCCCGGGCGTCGGAGATCGCATAGAAGCGCTGGAGGAGCGCCTGCTCCTGCGGCGTCAGGTGCGGGTTCCAGACGTCGAAGATCAGGACGATCCGGCGTTCGGCGCTGTCATTCCAGGCTTCATGCTCGATCGTGTCGTCGAATGCGAACGCCTCGCCCTCACGCCAATCGCGCGTTTCGCCGCCGACCCGGAAACGGCATCCGGCGGGCACGACGACCGGCAGGTGGATGATCGCGCGGGTGTTGGTCACGCCGGTGTGCGCCGGGATGTGCGCCCCGGGTGCCAGGATCGAGAAGAATGCCGATGGCGCCTTGCCGGGGATGTGGTTGCGGGGCAGCGCGTCGAGCGCGGCTGCGGTTTCAGGACAGCGCGCGCAGACCGCTTCGTTGCGGACGCCATATTCCCACAGGAAGCACGCGCTCCAGTCGAGCGAGTGATCGAGCGCCGACCATTTGTTCTCCGGCGTCCCGGCATCCTGCCGGACATAGGGTCGGATATCCGCGCCGCCCTCGCTCAGCAGCGCCAGCGCCTCGGCCCGGATCGCATCGGTGCGCGCCTCGATTTGGTCCAGCCACGGAAACATGGCGCGATCGAAAAACTCGTCGGCAGGCAGGAAGGGATAATGGATGCCGTGGCACTGGTTGGTATAGATCGCGCGGCGGCCAAGCACATGGTCGATACACGCATTGAATCGGCGGGCCGCTTGCCCCATTGCTGCCAGCTCGGCGCTTAGCTCCGCGTCCAGGCGATCGGCGAGCTGGGCATTGTGCGCAGCCAGGAAGGCCTGACCGCGGGCGAGCGCATCCGCAACCCGCGGCGGGCGTTCGGGGAGCGCGAGCGCCATCTGGACCACGCCGCTCCAGCCCTGCGCCGCATCGGCCAGCCGCCCGCGCCGCTCGTTCAATTCGGCCATGCGCAACGTCGCCATGAAATGAAGCCGGTCGATCGACAGCGCGCGGTCCAGCGCCGCAGCCTCACCGTCGTCATCGCCGATCTGGCGATTGGCGGTGGCCAGGTTCATCCACAGCGCGGGTTCGCCCGGATCGGCCGCGGTGGCGGTGGCAAAGCACCGGCGCGCCAGTTCGGCGTCGCCATCGGCAAGCGCCCGCATCCCGCGCGCATTCGCTGCTCTCGGGTCATCGGGGGCAATGGCGAACGCGGCATCGAGCTGGCGCAGTTCCTCGGCCGCGTTCCCGGCCTGGCGAGCATTCGCGGCGGCGTTCAGGGCAGCCGTCAAACGGGGATCAAGGGTGGTCATTGCGTGTCTAGATCACAGGCTTTGCGGTGCGGCAACCGTTGCGGCGGCCATGCCGGGTAAGGTCTTGCCCGCCAACAAAAAGGGGAGCGGCCATTGGCCGCTCCCCCCATTTTGGTCGAAGTCACCTGTAATTAGAAGGTCAGGCGACCCGTGATGCTGAAGCGGCGACCGATGACGTCATACGTCGCCGGGAAGGTGTTGCCGCTATTTGCGCCGGTGGAGCCGACGTTGCTGCCGGTCAGCGGCGGATCACGATCGAACAGGTTGGTTACCGTACCGATCAACTCGAAATTCTCGTTCATACGGAAGCGGGTCGACAAATCGAAATAGTGATACGCTCCGATCGTGTTGAAGTTCTCCGTGGTGCCGACGAGCGGCGTGGTGCCCGTGATCGTGCCGCTGAACAGCGGCGTCAGACCCGGCTCGTACTCGACCGGGTGAATATAACGCCACAGCAGCGACACATCAGCCGGTCCGAACGACACCGTGGTGCGCTGCTGGAACGAGAACTCCGGTGCGATCTGACCGTTGTCCGGGCTGCAGTTCACGCTGAAAAAGCCGACGCACTGGCGGTTCACCGACGTCGGCAAGCTGCGGAAGCGCAGATTATTGGTCCAGTTGCCGATGAAGGTGAGGTTGAGGCCGATATCGCCAAAGGTCCGAGTGTAGTTGGCCGTCAGGTCGATGCCGTCGGTGGCCAAGCGTCCCGTGTTCGACAGCAGCAGCGGCAGACCGAACGTGTTGGTCGGCGAGCCCGAAAGGCTCCCGTCCGCCGGGCTGCGGCGGATGTTGGTGCACGCCGCCGTCTGAGCGGCAGCCGCCGACACGGTTGCGGGCGTGGCCCCGAAACATGCGTTGATGGCATCGGCGGGCGTGGGGGCCGTGATCGCATCGTTCACGATGATATTGTAGTAATCGATCGACAGCGTGAACCCTTCGAACAGAGCGCCGGGGCTGATGACCGCGCCGATGGTAAACGTATCGGCGGTTTCAGGCTGGATGTTGACATCGCCACCCTGCTGCGACTGGGCTTGCCCGGCGGTCGGCGCAGGAATTCGGCCGATCGTAGCAGCCGGGGCGCCCTGTGCGAGACAGACCGCCGTGAGTCCGGCGTTGCCGACCGGTCGCGTGCCCTGACACGGATCAATCGCGAGGTTGGTCAGCAGGATGTTTCGCGGCGAGAACAGCTCATTGATGTTCGGCGCGCGAACCGCCCGCTGATAATTGCCGCGCAGCTTAATGTCCTGAACGGGCTCCCAGCTCAGGCCTGCCTTCCAGGTGACGGAATCGAAGCTGGGGCTGCTCGCCGCTTCCACATTGTAGGACGAATAGCGGATGCCAGCCTCAAGCGTCAGCGAGTGGAAGAATGGCGTATCAGCGATGATCGGCGCAATAACTTCGCCGAACACTTCCTTGACGTCATAGCTGCCAGCGAAGCGCGGCACCGCGCCGCCCGCGCCACCGAGCTCGCCCGGGATTGCCGCCAGGACGTCGGGAAGGCGTTCATAACCGTAATCGCGATACTCTGCGCCAATTGCGTAGGAAACGGATTCCGCTCCCGACGAGAAAATGCTGCCGACATCGCCGGTCAGGATCGCGCGGACCTGCGACAGCTGGTTCTTGATCGTGATCGTGCTCTCACCCGCGATGAACGCAGCCTGCTCGGGCAGAATGCTGCCCTGCGCACCAAACAGGTTCAGCGGCACACAGCCATTTGCAGTGTTGGTGCAGGTCGTGGTGTTGTTCGCGTTCAGCGCCTGCTGCACACGCGAGCGCAGCACATAGCCCGACTGAATCTGAACAAGATCACTCTCGCCGTACGATGCCGAGACATCCAAGCGCGTGGTGTCGGAGATGTTGATTCGAGCACCGGCGCGATAGTCGAAGAACGTCGTGGTATAGTCCGAAATGCGCGGCCCGAGCTCGACCGTGCGACGGAACACCGCAGACAGCGGGATCGCCGCGTTGGTGTTACAAGCAGTGCCAAGGGCAATACCCGCGGAGGTGCAGAGCTGATCGCGCACGCCAGCCGGCAGGTAGGGATTGTTGCCCGGGATCGTCAGCGCCTCGCCGAAGATACCCGACGGCGCGATGATCGTCGCGACCTCGTTCTTCGAGAACGCGGCGCGCGTGTAGAGCTCGATCGTGTCGGAAACTTCATAATTGGCGGCCGCATAGATATTGAACCGCTTGAAAGGCGTCTGGAAAATGTTGAACGGGTTGAAATTGAACCCGGCATATTCCGGTACCAGCAGCGTGCCGGCGGGGTTGAGCTGGCTGCGGACACCGCCAATCGTCACCGTCGTCGGAACCGACGTCGCCGATGAACCGGCACCGCGCCCGCTCAAGCCGTTGATCTCAAAGATCGAGATGTCGCGCGCGCCCTGATAGATCGGGTCTGCTTCCTGATAGCCGAGGCTCAGCACCGCATTGCCGCGGCCATCGTCGAAATTCGCGCCGATCGTCAGGTCGGCAGTGAAGATATTGCCGTCACCCTGTTCGGTGATCTGGTTCGTGGCCTGCGCGAGCACGCCGGCGAAATCCTTGCGCGTAATGAAGTTCACGACGCCCGAAACCGCGTCTGCGCCGTAGGTGGTCGACGCGCCGCCCGTCAGCACTTCGGCGCGCTGCACCAGCGCGACCGGAATGTTGTTCGGGTCGACGGTGCCAAGTTGGTTCGCGGTGACGAGGCGGTCGCCGTCGAGCAGCACCAGGTTGCGCTGTGCGCCCAAACCGCGAAGGTTGACGGTTGCGAAGCCACCATTGCCATTGTTCGTTTGCGAACCAACTCCAGGAACGACGCCCGGAAGCTCCCGAAGCACTTGTTCGGAGCTGGTGATCGAGCGCAGCTGAAGCTCGGTCTCGCTCACGACGTTGATTGGGCTCGAGGCCTCGAGATTGGGATTGCGGATCAGCGACCCGGTGACGATGATGTCGCCCGACTCGGGCGATTCTTCTTCCGTCGCGGGCGTCGCATCCTGCGCATGGGCGACCGGCGCCAGCGCAGTCAGGCCGATAAGCACGGTCGAAGCAAGCAGATGCTTACGAATATTGAGAGACATTTTTGTTCCCCTTGACCGCGCCGGGGCTGCCGGCGCGCACCAGCGGCTCCGTAATGAAGCCGCAATGGTGTCGCCAATACGCGAAGCATGATTGCGCAGACAACGGCCATCCCGCACGAACCCAAAATCTCCGCTAATCTGTCGCAAATTTGACACAGCCGCCGCGTGCAGTTGCCACACCCGCGCGACCCGTTTTACAGTGATAAAACACAGGAGAGGCCGAGCCCATGACGTTCGAATTGCTGGTTCCGTTGATATTGATGCAGGCAGCAGCAGACGAGCCGAGCGCGTCGGGCGCGGTGGCGTCCTTGCGACGATGCCAGGCGATTGCGGTCGATGCGGAACGGCTGCGCTGCTTCGACGCTGCGGCGGCGGCGCTCGTCACATCGGTCGAGCGCAAGGACGTGATCGTGACGGATCGGCAGGAAATTCGTCGCACCAAGCGGTCGCTGTTCGGCTTTTCGCTGCCGCGGATCGGCCTGTTCAGCCAGCAACCCGACGAGCGCGATGCCGAGGGTGTCGCCAAGCTGACCGGTCCGCTCAAGTCCGTAGGCGTGCTGCGCGGCGGCTTGCTGCGCTTCGTGGTGGAGGAAGGCGCGGTGTGGGAAACCACCGAAATGGTGCCATTTCCGCCCAAGGTCGGGTCGGAGGCAACGATCCGCCGCGCCGCGCTGGGCAGCTATCTGGTGCGCTTCTCAAGCGGACGGACGTTTCGCGCGCGACGTGTCGAATAAAGGAAACCACCGAGTTAAGGCCGGCTGGAGCGGCAAAAGAGCGATCGAGGATAACCATCGATGGTAGCGAAGCGCCGCCGATGCCGCGCGTTACATAATCTCTTACAGAGCGGACCGCAGCCGACGCATTGTCAAAAAAATGGGCCACCTCTCATTAGAGAGGCGGCCCCGAATTTTGCTGCCAAGCGCCTTAGAAATTCACGCCGAGCTGCAACCGCACCGAGCGCGGTGCCTGATAAACCGTCACCTGCTGGTAATCCGCCCGAGGCGCGCCCGATGTCAGCGTGCCACGCTCTTCGAAATCAAGCTCTTGGCTGAGATTGAGTACGTTGAGCACCGAAACGCGGATAAACGCATCTGCTATCTCGGTGGGGAGAGTGAAGACAGCGTCGAGGTTCAGATTGTACAGCCAATCCGACTGGAAAGCCGTGCCGCGGCGTACGATTTGACGCGGCGGCAGAACCTCGCCAGCTGCGGCGGGCGCGGTGCGGACCGATCCGTCTGCGTTCAGATTACAATAGGTACCGTTCGCGCCATAGAAACGTGCCGCATCCGGGTCACGCGACGACGGCACGGTTCCGAGGCAGCCAAAACGACGCGGCGAGGTGATCTGCGCGTTGGCACCCAGAGTTAGCCACGAGAACGGGGCATAGGTCCCGAACAGCTTGAAGTTGTGACGCCGGTGGTTGGGGCCGAAGCCGAAGGTGCCGTCAGCCAGGCCGGGAAGATCGAAATCGACCGTGGCACCGGTATCGGTTTGGCCGTTGTCAGACCGCACGCCCCCTTCGGTATTCCCCTTCAGGTCGGACCAGGTGTACGAGAACTCACCGCCCCACTTGCCGTCGAACTCACGCTGAATCTGCAGCGTGACCGCACGATAGTAACGAACCGCGCGGGGATAGCCCAGCGCATCGGCCGACAGCTCGACCGTCCGCAGCGTGCTTTCGCCATTCACCGGGTCGCTGAGGGTGACGACCGCATTGTTGCCAGGGTTGATCAGCACATACTGGTGCGTGCCATTGAAGATCGTCTGGCAGGTTTCGCCGTCGGCATTCGGGCCGTTCAGGTTGTTCGCGGTACAATAGGCGCGGATCGCCGGGTCGACCGCCGAATCCTCCAGGCTGGCATTGAGATCGCGCCACGTACCAAAGAGGTTGACGCGGAACTTGCCGAAACGGCGTTCGACACCGAGGATATATTCGTCGACGGACTGCGACTGAAGGTTACCCGCGATCAGCGACCGCGGATCCGCGGCCTGGCCATCGGAGCGAACGATACAGGTGCCGGTCAGTCCGTTGAGGCAGGCGCTGCCCCCCAGCGGCACGAGCTGCTGGCCCAGAATAGGCGTATTGTTGGCATCGAGGCCGTTAAAGCGGAAGAAGCGATCCTGATCCAGCTCCGCGCCACCGAGACGATTGTTGGTGTTGGCTGCAATCGGCAGAAAATAGCGGCCAAACGATCCGTACAGTTTTGTCGTATTATCACCAAACACGTCGCCACTAAAGCCCAAGCGCGGGCCCCACTGATCGCCCGAGTCATAATAGACAGTACCGTCGAGCGTCTGGTTCGAGAACTTGTCGTTCCGAATACCAAGCTGAAGCGTCACACGATTGCTGAACAATGACCAGTTGTCCTGCAAATAATAGGCCTCATTGGTCGAACGGAATTCCCCACCATTGATGAACTGTCGAACCGTCGCATACTGGCCGTCGACGATACCAAATTCATCCGTCGGAGATCCATTGCTCAACGTGATCTGACCAATCCCGTTCGCCTCCGTGGTAATATTCGTCGTCAGATTTTCACGATCATATCCACCGCGGATATGGTGGGATCCGAACAGGTTGAAAAAGATAT
This sequence comes from Sphingomonas sp. CCH15-F11, assembly GCF_001557005.1. Lineage (NCBI taxonomy): Bacteria > Pseudomonadati > Pseudomonadota > Alphaproteobacteria > Sphingomonadales > Sphingomonadaceae > Sphingomonas > Sphingomonas sp. CCH15-F11. The sequence continues at coordinate 6,924 of NZ_LSKG01000085.1, forward strand.
CGACATCGCCGCGGTAGAATTCGCGACGATCGAAGTTGAGTGAAGAATTGGGGGTCGCGTTGCCGATCGACACACTCGTGCCGCCACGCTGATCGATCACCGACGAGACGCCGGGATTGGTCGGCTCGGTCGTATCGCGATCCTCATTCACGCCGTACGCGCCCGAAATGGTGAGCCAAGGCGTGAAAGTGCCGGTGTATCGGCCAACATAGTTGATCCCGCCGGTACGAAACACCGATGTCGACGCATAATTGCCTGGGTCGTTGGTCGTCGGGTTGTAACGACGACCGCTGGCCGCGGTGCCGAAGATGTCGCGTGTGACAACGTTGCGCGTGTCGAAGAACGTCCCTTCCAGACGGTGTCCATCGGTGACGATGACGTCGAGCTTGCCCCCGTAGAACGGGCTGTCTTGGCTGTCGATCCGGTACTGCGTGCCAAGCAGCCGGGGGTCAGCGGGCGTGCCGCCGGTGCCCAGCGCCGTGAACGCGCGGGTTTCCTTCACGTCGCGCGAATTATAAAGCGCGTAGAAGAACACGCGGTCCTTAATGATCGGCCCCGAAAGCTGAACGATCGCATCCGTGCGTTCAAAGCCACGCGCATCGTTGTCTTCAAACAGCGTGTTGGGCGCGTCTGAGCGGAGGTCATCGGCCTCCCAGTTGAACAGTACGCCGCCCTTGAACTCGTTGGACCCCGACTTGGTTGTCGCGTTGACGATACCACCCGTGGCGCGTCCAAACTCGGCCTGGAAACCGCCATTCTTGACTTCGACGGTTTCATAGAAGTCGAACGGAACCGTCACAGCGCCCAGCTGGGTGCGGAAATTGGTGATGTTCAGACCGTTGATGTAAAAGATGTTCTCCGCCACCGAAGAGCCAGAGATATTTGGGAGGTTTCCGAACGCAGTATCACCTGCGGTAGTGCCCGGAGAAAGCTGGACGACCGAGCTGATGTCGCGCGCGACCGGAACTCGGGTGGCGAGATCGCCTAGATTCACCACTGTGCCGACCGTCGTGCGGTCGAAATCGGCGACCTGAACGCGACCCGCGGTCACGATGATGTCGTCGCCGCTCGCGCCTTCGGGCGACACCGTGAACTGGTTTGCGGCCGACTGCTGCGTGATCAACACGCCCGCTTCGGAATAGGGATCAAAACCCGGCGCGCTTACCGTAACCGTGTAACGGCCCGGCGGAAGCTGAGACAGACGGAAGTTGCCGCTGCGATCCGTGGTGGTGGTGCGCTCGAAGCCCTGGGCCTCGGATTTGAGCACGATCGTTGCGCCGGCAACCGGATCGCCATTCGTGCTCTGTACACGGCCGCTGGTCGTAACGTTGGTATAATCCTGCGCCGCCGCCGGCAAGGCCAGCACCGCGCTACCCATCATCCCGGCGCCAAGCAGCGCCAGCGCCTGAAGTGCGCCGCCGGCCCGGAATGCGGAGCGCATGGTCGAATTGGCTTTGATCATTTTCTTACCCTTCACTTTGGCCCAGGCAACGCGAAGAGCCACCCCCCATGAGCCGATCGGACGCCGCATACTCAACTTCGCAACGCGCGGACGTCCCCGACGCAATGGGATGGTCGGAGGGGGCAGGCCTGTAAAGATCGGGCATCGCGATGGCGTCGCTTTGCGCACGACTGTGCCATATCGGCAACAAAAGAATTCGCGAGCGTAACGACTTAGTCGTCTCAGAAACTCGCACGCACCCCGTCGATCACGAACTGGATCGCGAGCGCGGCGAGCAGGACGCCGAGGAGGCGGGTGATGACCGCTTCGATCTTCGCGCCAAGCACCCGCATGATCGGCGCCGCGGCAATCAGCGCGAGCAGGGTGAGCAGCAGGTTGAGCGCCAGCGCGGCGAGGACGACCAACGATTCCGCGGTGCCGTTGGAGCGGCTCATCAGCAACATGATCGATGCGATCGACCCCGGCCCCGCGATCATCGGCATTGCCATGGGAAAGACCGAAACATCCTCGATCTCGGGGGTGTCCATGATCTTCTGCGCACGATCCTCGCGCCGCTGGGTGCGCTTTTCGAACACCATTTCGAGCGCGATCAGGAACAGCATGATGCCGCCCGCGATGCGGAAGCTGTCGAGGCTGATGCCCAGCACGCGCAGCAAGTCTTCGCCGAACAGGGCAAAGACGACCAGGATGAGCGCGGCGATGCCGACCGCACGCACCGCCATCGACCGGCGCTGCGCCGCGCCCGCCCCCGTGGTCAGCCCGGCATAGATCGGCGCGCATCCCGGGGGATCGATGATCACGAACAGCGTGATGAACGCCGATACGAACAATTCGGTCATCGCCCGATGCCCCCGCCCGCGCTCAGGCCGCGCCGACGTCGACGGCGGCCAGGTCGAGCGCGACTCCCGCCCGCCGGTGCGCCGCGATCAACGTGTTGCGCAGCAGGCACGCGATCGTCATCGGGCCGACGCCGCCCGGCACCGGCGTGATCGCGGCTGCGACCGATGCCGCCCCGTCGAAATCGACATCGCCCGTCAGCCGCCCGTCGACGCGATTGATGCCGACGTCGATCACCGTCGCGCCGGGCTTGATCCACTCGCCACGCACGAAATGCGCGCGGCCGACCGCCGCAACCACGATGTCGGCCTGGGCGACGTGATGGGCAAGGTTGCGGGTGCGCGAATGCGCGAGCGTGACCGTCGCATCGGCCGCGGTCAGCAACGCGGCCATCGGACGGCCGACGATCGTCGATCGGCCGATCACGATCGCATCCAGCCCCGCCAGGCTGCCAAGCCGGTCCTGCAGCAGCATCAGGCAGCCCTGTGGCGTGCACGGCACGAAGCCGGGCATGCCCGTTGCCAGCCGCCCGGCATTGACCGGGTGAAAGCCGTCGACATCCTTGGCCGGGTCGATCGCGAGCAGCACCGCCTGCGCATCGATATGCGCCGGCAGGGGCAGCTGGACGAGGATGCCGTCGACTGCTGGGTCGGCGTTGAGCCGGGTGATCAACGCGATCAGATCGGCCTCGGCGATGTCCGCGGTCAGCCGGTGCTCAAAGCTCGCCATGCCTGCGGCGAGCGTCGCCTTGCCCTTGGCACGGACATAAACGCCGGACGCGGGATCCTCGCCGACCAGCACCACCGCCAGCCCCGGCACGCGCCCGCCCGATGCCGCCGAAAAGGCGGGGACATGCGCAGCAATCCGGTTGCGCAGGCCCAGCGCAAACGCCTTGCCATCAATGAGAGCGGCGGTCATGGCGACGCCCCTTAGCCGCTGGCGCGGCCGCACGCCACCCGCGTTCAGGCGACGCCGGTCATCAGCGCCGCCGCGATGCGCGGGATGATGATGTCGCCGACGATCGAGATCGCGATCAGCACGACGAAGGGCGACAGGTCGAGCGGCCCCAGATCGGGCAGGATCCGGCGGATCGGGCGATAGACCGGCTCGGTCAGCGTGTTGAGCCCGCGCCACAGCCCCGCGACGAAATCATTATAGGTGTTGATGACGTTGAACGCGATCAGGATCGACAGGATCGCCTGGATGATGATGATCCACCACACGACGTTGAGCAGCACCTGAATGATGTCGAACAGGATCAGTAGGAAGGTGGTCAAGCCCGGTCTCCAGCGACTGTGTTAGGACCGCGATACAGGAAAGGCTCGACCCGAAACAAGCCCGGCCGGACCGCGCCGCGCGCTGCCGCCGTCGCGCGTGGATTCGCCTATCGCCGCACCAGCGTGCCCGCCCCGCGCCGGGTGAAGACCTCCAGCAGCATGATGTGCGGGACCCGCCCGTCCAGGATGACTGCGGCGTCCACCCCGCCCGCGACAGCGGTGACACAGGTTTCGAGCTTGGGGATCATGCCCCCGGTGATCGTCCCGTCGGCGCGCAGCGCGGCGACGCCGTCCGGATCGAGGTCGGTCAGCAGCTCGCCCGATTTGTCGAGCACGCCGGCGACATCGGTCAGCAGGAACAGCCGCTCGGCCCCCAGCGCGGCGGCGATCGCGCCCGCCATCGTGTCGGCGTTGATGTTATAGGTCTGGCCATCGGCGCCGATGCCGATCGGCGCGATCACCGGAATCATGCCCGCCGCGGTCAGCGTGTCGATCACCGTACGGTCGATCGACTCCGGTTCGCCGACAAAGCCCAGATCGACGACGCTTTCGATATTGCTGTCCGGGTCCCGCGTCGTGCGCGTCACCTTCGCCGCGCGCACGAAACCGCCGTCCTTGCCGGAAATGCCGACCGCCTTGCCGCCCGCCGCGCCGATCCAGGCGACGATTTCCTTGTTGATCGCACCCGACAGCACCATTTCCGCGACACGCGCGGTTTCGGAATCGGTGACCCGCAAGCCGTCGACGAAGCGCGATTCGACGCCCAGTTGCTTCAGCATCGCACCGATCTGCGGGCCGCCGCCATGGACGACGACCGGGTTGATGCCCACCGCCTTCATCAGCACGACGTCCTCGGCGAAATCGCGTGCCAGCTCGGCATCGCCCATCGCGTGGCCGCCATATTTCACGACAAAGGTCGCGCCGGCATAACGCTGCATATAGGGCAGCGCCTCGGTCAGCGTTTCGGCCTTGGCGAGCATCGCCGGATCGGGGCTGTGATTGGTCATGCGCGCGCCCTTAGCGTGGAATGCGGCGGGCGGGAACCGTCGCGCGCACCGGGCTCAGCTGCGCGCCGCCGCCGCATAGAGCGCGATCGCGGCGGCATTCGACACGTTGAGGCTCTCGACCTTCGGCCCGATCGGCAGCCGGGCGAGCGTATCGCAATGCGCCTGGGTGTTGTGGCGCATCCCTTCGCCCTCCGCGCCCAGCACCAGGCAGACCTTGCCCGGCCCCAGCGCCTGGGCGAGCGTCGTGTCGACCGCGCCCGTCAGCCCGATCCGCCAATAGCCGGCCTCCGCAATCTCGTCGAGCGCGCGGGCGAGGTTGACGACGCGCACCCACGGCACGACCTCCAGTGCGCCCGATGCCGACCGCGCGACCGTGCCCGATTCGGGTGGCGAATGCCGGTCCTGGGTGACGATGCCCAGTGCGTCGAACGCGGCCGCCGAACGCAGGATCGCGCCGACATTGTGCGGATCAGTCACCTGGTCGAGCATCAGGATCGGCCGCGTGTCGTTCACCCCCTGCTCCAGCAGGTCGCCGAGCCACATGTCCTCCAACGGCTCGACCTCCGCCACCAGGCCCTGGTGGGGGGCGTCGCCCGGCACCAGCCGGGCGAGGTCGGCCACGTCGGCATAGGTGATCTGCAGCACCGGCGGCAGATCGAGCGCCGCCAAGGCTTCGCGCGTGCCCCACAATTTGCGCACCGTCCGCTCCGGATTGGCCAGCGCCGCCAGCACGGCGTGGCGGCCCCAGAAGCGGGGGCGGCCCGAATGAGGTTGCGAGGGGCGATGGCCGCGCCTTGCCATGGAAACAGGGTCCTTTCGTGCCGAAGATGATCGAGCGTGACGCTAGGGTCGGTGCCGGCGGCGTGCAAGGCGTTGACAGGGGGTGCCCGCTTCGGCATTGGCACCCGCTCGCTTGACAAGGCGGCCCAATGGACAGGTGGCCGAGTGGTTAAAGGCAGCAGACTGTAAATCTGCCCGCGTGAGCGTACGCTGGTTCGAATCCAGCCCTGTCCACCACCAACCTTTCCGCCGACGTTCACCGAAGTCCCTAGAAGTCCCGGAAAACCTAGCGTATCATCCCGAAATCGTCCCCCTTCGTCCGCTATCGTTCGCATGCAGCCGGAGCGAAGTGTGGGGGAAGTGTGGGGGGAAATTGGCTTTCCCCCACACATTGGCCTCTCGAAATGGGGCGTGAAAGTGTGGGGGAAATGCGATGGGCAAGCTTACGGCGCTGGCGGTCAAGGCAGCTTTGGCGAATCCGGGCACCTATCAGGACGGGGAAGGGCTGTTCCTGAAGGTGGATAAACGAGGCGGTGCGTCATGGACCTTGCGACTCCAGCGTGACGGCAAGCGGCAGGATATTGGGCTGGGCAGTGCCAAGTTGCTGTCGCTGGCGGAAGCGCGTGAGAAGGCCAGCGGGTATCGCAAGGCGGTCAAGATCGACCGGCGCGACGTTCTGGCCGAGAAGAAGGGCGAAACCGCTGCCAAGGTGACCTTCCGCGACGCCGCCCGCCAATATCACTCCGAGAACGAAGCGGGCTGGAAAAGCGCTGTCTATGCGCGTCAGTGGCTCGCCAGTCTGGAAAACTACGCCTTCCCGAAGCTGGGCGAGATACCCACCGGGGGAATCACTGCCGCCGATATTATCACCGTGCTGACGCCGATCTGGCAGGAGATTCCCGAAACCGCCCGGCAAGTGCGCAACCGGATTTGCGCTGTGCTCGACTATGCCCACGCCAAGGGCTGGCGTTCACGCGAAGCGCCTTCGGGGAATAGCAGCCTGAAAGCTGGGCGCGGTCTTCCCCGGCAGGTGAAGGCGCGGGAAAACCGCAAGGCCATGCCCTATGTCGCGTTGCCCGGTTTCTTCACCGCGTTGCGCCGCAAGCCATCCTTTGGGCGGCTGGCGCTGGACCTGCTCATCCTGACCGGCGCGCGCTCGCAAGAGGTCCGGCTAGCGACATGGGCCGAATTTGACCTTGAAGGGCGTATGTGGACGATTCCCGCCGATCACATGAAGCGAGGCAAGGCGCACATGGTTCCGCTGTCCGACGCGGCTCTAGCGGTACTGGCTAAGGCCGATGCCTTGCGGCTGGTGGATACCAATGTCGTTTTCCCCGGCGCGATGGGCAAGCCGATGTCGGACATGACGCTTCTGAAGGTGCTGCGCGACATGAGCGAGCCTTATCATGTCCACGGCTTTCGCTCTGCGCTGACCGATTGGGCCGCGAACGAAGGCTTCCCCGATGCCGTGGTGGAAGCCGCGCTAGCGCACAAGACGCCCGACGCGGTGCAGGCCGCCTATCGCCGCACGACGTACCTCGGCACGCCCGGCCAGCCGGGCGCGCGGGTGAAGCTAATGGAAGCGTGGGGGCGGTTCTGTGCGAGCGGAGCCGCTGGCTCAGGCAAAGTCGTGCCGCTGACAGGGAAGAAGGCGGTGTGAACATCCGCCCGCTGTTGCCTGATCTTTCGGTGCCTATTTTCCCCGATATTATGGTGCTCTCCAGGCGTTGCGTATTGAATATTCCCGGTCTGTTCTCCTATGCTGCAATCCGGGGATAGGCAGGCCAGCCGATAAGCACGCATCCCACGTGTTTCCCCGCTTCAACATGGGTGCCGCGAGGGAAGCGGATTGGGCAACGATACCAAGAGAATCAATCCTCTGACGGAGGCAATGCGCGCAGACCCACTGGGTCGAGCGCAAAAGCAGTTGATCGAACTGCGCGAGCATTGGGCGAAACATGGCGTTTCAAACTCGCCCATTCCTTTGTCCCCGAAAGACCCCGAGAAGCCCGGCCGCGACTGGCTTCCTGAGCCTAAGTGGATCAGCGGCGGCGATGCCTTTGAGATACTGCGACTGCAAACCGAGCCGTATGAATACGCGCCGCCCATTGCGCGCATATGCCAGATCATTGCCGACCAATGGGATCGCGAAGAGGCTGGCTTGAACTATGCTTTCGCGACCCTTCCGCCAAGTCATGATCTACTCCAAGATTTTGCTATCGGTTCTGTTCATTGGTTCCGGGCGCTCTACAGCTTGCTGAAATTGGAAGGTGCAGAAGAGATCGACGGGTGGGAAGGGCTGGTCAGCGATCTTTACGAATGGATCGCAATGTATGACTGCCTCCGAATCCGCACGCGCTATGTGTTAGAAAATGCGCTTACGCTCGACTGGGCCTGGCACGAAATATCGCTCCCCGAGGCGAAACAGGAGCCGATCTGGACTTTTCCGAAGGCGTTGGCCTGGATTGCGACCCGAGACTACCTTGCTTTGGCCAGAATGGGCTATTTTCGCCGCGCAGAAGGCGACGACGAACCGGTCGCGACCGATGGAGTTTGCAGATACAACACGCAGGCTTTGGGTTGGCTGCACACCGCGATTACCTACGCGAAGTGCGATTGCGGTGCGGTGCGCGATTTCAGACTGGCCGCGCTGAAGCATTGCACCTGTATCTCTGTCGCCTGGGAGGAACTGGTGCGCTTCAGGGGTGGCCTGTCGCCAGACACACCGGAACTTGTGTTCAATCTCCAAGAGGGCTGGCTATCTATGACGTGGCCTGATGGGGCAGACGAGATTCGCTTTCTTCGCCGCGACATTCTTGATCGCTGGCCTGCGCCGCCTGCCGATCAGCAGATGGCACCCGCAATCGAACAATCGACGACGACCGGCGAGCGGGATTGCCGAGGGTGGCTAGTTCAGGAGTTCGCAGCCGACCCAGAGAAGCGGCGCTCAAAAGCAGATTTCCGCAAGGCGGCGCTGGCAAAATTCGCAGGTCGGCTCAGTGAACGTGGGTTCAACCTGAGGGTTTGGCCCGACCTAGCGCGCGAGCACGGGCGCGATGGCGCCGGGGCAAAGCGAAAATCGTAACGCCGATTCGATTCGCCAGTTTTTCGCGCCGGCTATCCGCTCGATTTTCGACTGCCGATGTTTGGCCTCGTTCAATCCGCAACGAGGTGTTTCCATGCCGTCCGAAAAGCCCGAACTTCCCAAGCTCGCTTATAGCATCCGCGAAGCCTGCCACGTTTCCAGCCTGGGCCGAACCACGATCTACAATCACATCGCGGCTGGCCGGCTCCGCGCCAAACGCATCGGTGGCCGCGTCGTCATCCCGGCGGACAGCCTCCACGCCCTGATCGACGGGCAGGCCTGAGCGTCATGCCCGCCCGCCGGGCCAGTCCCAATCGAGTGAAGCAGCATCGAAGCTACAGTGTCGATGAACTCGCCCGCTGCTGCGACGTACACAAGAACACGGTGCGCAACTGGCAGCGGGATGGCCTCAAGCCGATCGACAACGCCTGGCCGACCCTGTTCCAAGGTGCGGCCGTTCGCGACTTCCTCGTCCGCCGCAACGCTGGCCGGAAGCGTCCGTGCCGGCCTGGCACCCTCTATTGCTTCCGCTGCCGCTGCCCACGTCGCCCCGCGCTGGGCATGGTGGATTTCGTCCCCATGCGGCCTGGAAGCGGTAACCTGCGCGCCCTGTGCGAGAGCTGCGAAGCAATCATGCACCGGCGAGTTCGCGAGGCCGACATTGCCAAGGTGATGCCCGGTTGCACCGTCCAATTCGCGGAAGGCCGGGCAAGCCTAAGTGGGCAGGCTGATCCTTCCTTTGATTGTGACTCCGAAAGGCCGAGCTAGACCATGGCAAAACACAACGCATCGAACGAACGGGTGAAGCGCGACTATTTCCGCTTCCTGGCCGAAGCCAAGGGGCGGGACACGGCGACGGTCGATCGCGTTGCAGCTTCGCTCGCCCGCTTCGAAGCCAGCACCGGGCACAAGGACTTCAAGCGGTTTCACCGCGAACAGGCCGTGGCCTTCAAGCGCCGGCTGGGCGAGAGCATCAACGCTCGTTCCGGCGAGAAGCTGAGCAAGGCGACGGTGCAATCCACCCTGCGCGACCTGAAGGCGTTTTTCGAATGGCTCGCGCGCGAACCGGGCTTCCGATCGCATCTGGACTATGCCGATGCCGACTATTTCAACCTGAGCGAGAAGGATGCTTCGATCGCCCGTGCCAGGCGTGAGAAGGCCGTGCCGACGCTCGATCAGGTCCGCCATGTCCTCGCAGCCATGCCCGTCGCCACCGTGCTGGAACGGCGCGACCGGGCGCTAGTGGCCTTCGCCGCGATTACGGGCGCGCGAGTCATGGCACTGGCGACCTTCCGGCTGGGTCACGTCAATCTCGATGGCGGCTTCGTCGAACAGGATGCCCGCACCGTCGCGACGAAGTTCGCCAAGTCGTTCCGCACCGTGTTCATGCCGGTCTGCGACGGCGCGCTGGGCATCGTGACGGACTGGATCGGCGAACTGCGCGAGCAACATCTGTGGGGGCCGGATGATCCGCTGTTTCCGGCGACCGCCATGGGCCTGGATGGAACCGGCGGGTTCCAGCCGCAAGGCCTGGCCCGCCACGGTTGGGCATCGAGCGGCCCGATCCGCGATCTGTTCCGGCGGGCCTTCGAAGGCGCGGGTCTGCCCTACTACAACCCGCACAGCTTCCGCGACATGCTGGTGCGCCACGCTATGACGCTGGACCTCACGCCCGAGGAAATGAAGGCCTGGAGCCAGAACCTGGGCCATAGCGACGTGCTGACGACATTCACCAGTTACGGCACCGTGCCGCTTCACCGGCAGGCCGAATTGATCCGTGCCAGTCGTCCGGCGGCCGACCGAGATATTTTGGACGATCCCGACATTCTAGAACTGCTGGCCAAGATCAGGCGCAAGGCCGCGTGATCCCCGCTTGTCGCCGTTCCCAAACCGCTGCTACCTCTCGCCACATGTTCGAACAGACCTTCAAGAACCTCGACGATATTCTTCGCAAGGAAGCCGGCTGCGCTTCTGAGCTGGACTACACCGAACAGACCAGCTGGCTGCTGTTCCTGAAATACCTCGACGATCTGGAGACCAGCCGCGCCACGGAAGCGGAACTGCGCGGGCAGGTCTACACCCCGATCATCGACGCCGCGCATCGCTGGGGCCTGTGGGCGGCGCCGAAGGATGCCGCCGGCAAGCTCGATCACAACCGCGCCAAGTCCGGGCCGGACCTGATCGGCTATGTGAACCGCGAGCTGTTCCCCTATCTGGAAGGGTTTAAGGGTCGCGCGACCAGCGCCGATACCATCGAATACAAGATCGGCGAGATTTTCGGCGAAATCCGCAACAAGTTCCAATCCGGCTACTCGCTGCGCGACGCGATCGACGCGATCGACGAACTGTCCTTCGGCAGCCAGAACCAGAAGCACGAGCTTTCGGAGCTGTACGAAGCCAAGATCAAGAACATGGGCAACGCCGGGCGCAATGGGGGGGAATATTACACCCCGCGCCCGCTGATCCGCGCGATGATCAAGGTGGTGAAGCCGACGCTGAACGATACCGTCTATGACGGCGCGGCGGGCTCCTGCGGCTTCCTGTGCGAAGCCTATGACTACCTCCGACCGCTGGCGAAGACCGCCGGCGACCTCGAAAAGCTCCAGAAGCGCACCTTCTTCGCCAAGGAGAAGAAGAGCCTCGCCTACGTCATCGGCACGATGAACATGATCCTGCACGGGATCGAAGCGCCCAATATCGTCCACACCAACACCCTGGCCGAGCAGGTGCTGGACATTCAGGAGAAGGACCGCTTCGATGTCATCCTGGCCAACCCGCCCTTTGGTGGCAAGGAGCGGCCGGAAATCCAGCAGAACTTCCCGATCAAGACCGGGGAGACCGCCTATCTGTTCCTCCAGCACTTCATCAAATCGCTGCGCGCGGGTGGATCGGCGGCGGTGGTGATCAAGAACACCTTCCTGTCGAACACCGACAACGCCAGCGTGGCGCTGCGCCGTGAACTGCTGGAAAGCTGCAACCTGCACACCGTGCTCGACATGCCCGGCGGCACGTTTCAGGGCGCGGGGGTCAAGACCGTGGTGCTGTTCTTCGACAAGGGCGAGCCGACCCGCCGCGTCTGGTATTACCGGCTCGATCCCGGCCGCAATATGGGCAAGACCAACCCGCTGAACGATGCCGACATGGCGGATTTCATCGAACGGCAGGCGAGCTTCGCTGACGGCCCGAACGCGTGGAGCGTGGCGGCGGATACGCTCGATCCCGTGAACCTCGACTTGACCGTGCGAAACCCCAATGTGCCCGAAACCGAGACGCTGCGCAGCCCGCAGGAGATTCTCGACGAGATCGCCATGCTGGATGCCGAGAGTGCTGAGATTTTGGCGCGCGTGAGGGAACTGCTGTGAGCAGCTGGCCTCGCGTGTCGCTTCAGGATGTCTGCCAGACAATCACGGACGGCAGCCACTATTCGCCAGCCACGACAACTGAGGGTTTCCCTTACATCACTGTTCGGGATTTGGATGGTGGAGTGATCGACTTTGTTGGATGCAAGTTCGTTGCGGATGCAGACTACGCGGACCTGAAGCGCAATGGCTGCGCCCCGCGTAAGGGCGACGTATTGTTCTCAAAGGATGGAACCGTAGGAAAGGTAGCATTGGTCAGCACCGATGAGGCTTTTGTTGTTCTTTCCTCGCTTGCCATTCTACGCCCGGACCCCTCGATTATCGATTCCGGTTTCTTGGCGTATTGTCTTCAGTCACCGGACTTTTTGGCCGAGGTGATTGGTCGAAAGACGGGTGTCGCCATACGCCGCGTGATCCTGAAGAATCTGAAATCCATGAGGTTCGCTCTGCCCGCGCTCGATGAACAGCGGCGGATTGTGGCGGTGCTGGATGAGGCCTTCGCCGCCATCGCCACCGCAACCTCCAACGCCGAAAAGAACCTTGCCAATGCGCGGAAGCTGTTGGACGATTTTCTGTCGGCCACTTTTGACGGCACAACCAACGACTGGGATGTTTCCACCATTGGCGAAGTCTGCACTTTGCGAAGCGGAACGACCGTTAGAGCCGAGTTGGAACAGCCATCTGGCGAAATCCCGTATGTCAAGGTTGCCGACATGTCGCACCCGGACAATCTTGATAGAATCACGACCTCATCACGATTTCTGAGGCGCAGCGATGTAGGGCGCAATGCCCTTATTCCGGCCGGTGCGACGATTTTCCCCAAGCGGGGAGGCGCGATCATGACCAACAAGAAGCGATTGGTTGCCACGCCCATGGCGGCCGATTTGAATATTATGTCTGTCATACCGGGGCCGCGACTGACAGCAAGATTTCTGAACTACTATTTCCAGAATGTGGACATGCGTCTTCTTGGAAGCGGATCATCGATACCGCAGATCAATAATTATGACATCGAGCCTTTGAAAATCGCTATCCCGGATGAGGCGACACAATTGGATTTCGTTGCAAAAGCCGACGCTGTGAAATCTGAAATTTTGAAATTGTCGGCGATTTATAGCCGTAAGCTGGAGCAGTTCTCTAAACTGAAGCAATCCCTCCTACATTGCGCCTTCACTGGTGAACTCACCGCCGCCATGCCTGAAACCATCGCTGCATGAAAAACGCCGCGCCGACCCCGGAACGCCAACCTCCTTGCACGTTGGCACCGGAGCGCGTTGCCTACTGGTATTTTCGCCTGAACGGATTCCTTCAGATCGAAAACTTTGTGGTCCATCCGAAGCTCTATGGCGGGCAACGAACTGACGCCGACCTGATTGGAGTGCGCTTTCCCTTCCGCGCTGAGCGCCTAATCGATGATCCAACAGATTTGATGCAGGATGATGCTGAACGGCTTCAATTGCTCGCTGACCGGACCGATATTGTCATCGTTGAGATCAAGACTGGTCGCTGCGCCTTAAACGGCCCTTGGACGAGCGAGGAGAGTCAAAACATCCATCGCGTGCTCGCGGCTATCGGAAGTCTGCCGACCACCATCGTAGCCGATGCGGCCAACGCACTATACTCGGCAGGATCATTCAATGATCCAAATTACCCGCGCATTCGGCTGATATTGGTGGGCCGCGAGACCGATTCGGAGATCGCGAAGAAATATGCAGGCATAACCCAACTGACTTGGACCGAAGTTTTGTCATTTATCTGGCAGCGATTTGATCGATACAAACGGCAAAAGGCGCAGGTCGACCAGTGGGACGGCGTGGGCCGTTCGCTTAAGAAAATTGCGATGCGGGAGGATCACGACGGGTTCGTCGACAAGGTTCGCGACATGATGGGCGTGCGCGCTGATCAGCCGAAGTCTGCCGCATGAACGAAGCCGAGACCCGCGCCGAATTGATCGACCCTGCGCTGCGCGAGGCCGGTTGGGGCGTGGTCGATGGCAGCCGCACCCGGCGCGAGGTGATCGCGCCCGGGCGGATCATGGGCAAGGGTAAGCGCGCTCGTGCGCTCTCCTGCGATTATGTGCTGGTCTATCGCAACACCAAGCTGGCGACGCTCGAAGCCAAGGCCGCGACCAAGAGCTATACCGAGGGCGTCGGGCAGGCGAAGGACTATGCCGCCCGCCTGCAATGCCGCTTCGCTTATGCCAGCAACGGCAAGCAGATTTACCGCATCGACATGCAGACCGGCGCGGAAGCACTGGTCGATCGTTACCCCACGCCGCAGGAATTGTGGGAGGCCACCTTTGCCGAGGCAAACCTCTGGCGTGACCGCTTTGCCGCCGTCGCCTATGAAACCGGCGGCGGGCGCTTCGAGCCGCGCTATTACCAGCACAATGCCATTGAGCGCGTGCTGGAGGCGATAACCGAAGACCGCAGCCGTGTGCTGCTGACGCTCGCCACCGGAACCGGCAAGACTGCCATCGCCTTCCAGATCGCCTGGAAGCTGTTCCATGCCCGCTGGAATCTGTCAGACTGGAAGGCGGCAGGCGAGCCGCAGCGGTATCCGCGCATCCTGTTCCTGGCCGATCGCAACATCCTCGCCGATCAGGCCTATAACAGCTTTTCCGCCTTCGACGATGGCGCGCTGGCGCGGATCACGCCGGGCGACATTCGGAAGAAAGGCGCGGTGCCGAAGAACGCCAGCGTGTTCTTCACCATCTTCCAGACCTTCACCAGCGGCACCGACGCCAACGGCGACCCCGCGCCCTATTTCGGCGATTACCCGCCTGATTTCTTCGACTGCATCATCATCGACGAATGCCATCGCGGCGGCGCGAAGGACGAAAGCGAATGGCGCGCGATCCTCGACTATTTCGCGCCCGCCGTGCAGATCGGCCTGACCGCCACGCCGAAGCGCAAGAACAACGCCGACACCTACGCCTATTTCGGCCAGCCGGTTTACACCTACTCGCTGAAAGAGGGGATCAACGACGGCTATCTGACGCCATTCAAGGTCCGCCAGATCGGGACCACGATCGACGAATATGTCTACACGTCCGATGATGACGTGATCGAAGGCGAGGTGGAGGACGGCAAGCGCTACACCGAAGGCGACTTCAACCGCACCATCGAAATCCGCGAGCGCGAGGCCTACCGCGTCCGTACCTTCATGGACATGATCGACCAGCGCGAAAAGACGATCGTGTTCTGCGCGACGCAGGAACATGCCGGTATCGTCCGCGACCTGATCAATCAGGTGAAGACCAGCACCAACCCGAACTATTGCGTCCGCGTCACCGCTTCCGACGGCGCGATCGGCGACCAGTGGCTGCGCACCTTTCAGGACAACGACAAGACCATCCCGACGATCCTGACGACCTCGCAGAAGCTGTCCACGGGTGTTGATGCGCGAAACGTCCGCAACATCGTGCTGATGCGGCCGGTCAATTCGATGATCGAGTTCAAACAGATCATCGGGCGGGGCACTCGGCTGTTCGACGGCAAGGACTATTTCACGATCCTCGATTTCGTGAAGGCCTATGAGCATTTCAACGATCCCGAATGGGATGGCGAGCCGCTGGACCCTGAGCCGCCCAAGGGGCCGCGTGATGGTAAGCCGGAAGGCGATCCGCCGGAGCCGCCCGAACCGGGACCGGACCCCGAGCCGCCGAAGACCAAGCTGGTCATCCGGCTGGCGGACGGGAAAGAACGCGCCTTCCAGCATATCAGCGCCACGACCTTCTGGGCCGTGGACGGAAAGCCGGTTTCAGCGCAGCAGTTCATCGAAGACCTGTTCGGCCAGTTGCCTGATCTGTTCCGCGATGAGGACGAGCTGCGCACGATCTGGAGCCAGCCGGACACCCGACGCAAGCTGGTCGAGGGCCTGGCCGAACGCGGCTTCACCGGCGAGGCGCTCGACGGCATTCGTCGGGCGACGGATTCGCAGGAGAGTGACCTGTTCGACGTGCTGGCTTTCATCGCCTGGGCGCGCCCGCCCCTGAAACGGATCGAGCGGGCAGATACCCGGCGCGAAGCGATCCTCTCGCGCTACGGCGACAAGCAGCGCGACTTCCTGGATTTCGTCCTGTCGCAATACGCGACCGTTGGCGAAAGCGAGCTGGACGACGGCAAGCTGCCAGCACTGCTGGAACTGAAATACGGAACGCCGTTGGATGCCGTGCGCGAACTTGGATCGGTGGCCGAAATCCGTTCGACGTTCCTCGGATTTCAGCGCGGGCTGTATGAAGGCGAGGGCAAAAACTGAGGCATCGGCTTCGGCGGCAATCACTCGAAATGACTTGGATTCAAAGTCTGCCGTTTGTTGTTAACCTGGTCACGGAATGGCTGATTTGCGCGCTTTTTGAGGGTGCCAAATCGAATCTGATTTGCCGATCGGCCGTCAATTGAATCTGACTGGGAAGCTGCCATCTCTGGAAAGCCGCAGAAATGCTGGCTTTGAGCCTGCGATTTGTTGCGTACGGTGTGTTGTCTATTTCTTCCTATTCGGGGCCAGCTGCCATCCCGAAGCAGATTGCCGAACCTTTATCCCGTTGCCGGCGGGAGCGGCCTCTGATGTCGATCATGATGAATGCTGCTTGTTCTGGACCCCCACCGGTTAGTGCCGCAAAAAGGCGCCGACGGGAGGACTTGTGCGAATCGCAGGGCAATCGACTATTGCCGCCACGGAGCGGGCGCTGGACGTGCTTGCCAAGGCCGCGCCCGGTGAGCCGCTAAAGCTGCCGAGTAATCCGCGGCATCTGACCGGAGGCGCGGAAGCAAGTCTGGCGCAGCTGGTCATTTCCTGGGCGCAGAAGAACCCCGGAACCCCACTCGAAACCTTCATCGAGACCCAAGCGCAGATCGACGATTTCGTTCGCCGCATGCCCGGCCTCATCGCAGCACTATGCGCGGACGAAGCGCTTGGCCAAGGCCCGGTCCGCTCTGTTCACGAGGCGCTACGTCGTGCCGCGCTCGACCGGCTCGAACAGCTTCAAAGCGTGCGGCCCAAACAAGGCTATCGTGGTCCTTCGGCCGAGATCGTCTGCGCTGACCATCTCGGCCGCGACACACCCTATCTTCTCTATCTGCCGGACCCCCGTAGCGGGTCGGGCCTGCGTCCCCGCGAGAACTTCCGCGATCTTGCGGCCTGGCTGTTGCGCGCAGCGATCAAGGGAAGCTATCGCGCGCATGTGCCGCCGGATGCCGCCGACGCGATCGGGGCGATGCTGTATGAGATCTTCAAGAACACAGAGGATCACGCCTTGTCGGACATTGCGGGCGACCTGCTCGATGTGTCGATCCGGGCGATCAAAACCAACCACCACCAGCTTGCGCCCGACCAGCTGGCCCGGATCGTCGGGGAATATCCGCCGCTGGCGCACTATTGCGATGCGCTGATCGTACCGCAGGGCGCGACCTATACGCATCTGTTCGAGCTGTCGGTGCTCGACTCCGGGCCGGGCTTTGCGGCGACCTGGACCGGGACGCCGCTCGATCAGCTGTCGCTCGATGTCGAAGAAGCCGCTGTAAGGGCGTGCTTCGGTCGCGGCAGCGCCAAGGGCGAGAGCCGCTTCGGCGAAGGGCTGCCGCATGTGATGCGGCTGCTGCGCCGGCAGAAGGGGTTCCTGCGCCTGCGCACGGGCCGTCTGTCCTTCTATATCGACTTTTCCGCCGAGGATCAGCCGGCCGAGGCGATTCTGCAGCGCTATGAGCAGGCCGACCTGGCGGCGCTGGCTCCCGTTGCGGGTAGCTTGCTGACGGTTCTCATCCCGATGCGCCGGCCATGATGAATGCGATCTACCCTTTCCGGTTCGAGATCGCCCGCAAGGCATCGCGTTACGATGTCCTGCTAATCTTTGCGGCGACTAGAGAACTCGACCCGGAGGCGCTGGCGACAGCGATCGAGAGCGAGATCGAGCGCAATCTGGTTCCCGACGAGGTTGTGATCGTGGTGCGCGATCCGAGCTTCGTGACGACCCTGCGGCAGCTTGCCGAGGACTCGCAGAATGTCGCGACGCTGGCGCGCCTGGCCGGTCGGGCAAGTGTGACGTTAATCGGATATGATTGTGCTGGTGGTGAGGCCCGGCGCGCGCAGGTAACCGGACCGACGCCAAAGCGCGTCGTCAAGTTCGCCGACTTCCGGCGCCGCGCGGTCACTAACATCTTCAATACTCGGCATGGTTTCGTCGAATCGACCGCGACCTATCATTTCGAGAATCCGTCGGGCCGGCACACCGAGCGGTTCATACGCCTGTCGAACATCCTCGCCCGCGGTGCGGAGATTGCGTTCATCGGCTTCTGCACCTTGCCCAATGTGCCGGAGCGGGCGACGACGGCCTATCTCGACACGCCATCGCTCTATGCGGTCGTGGCGGCGATCAACGAGCAGCGGTCCTCGTTCGAGGGTGCCGTCCCGATCCTGGCCGACAATTTCTCATCCTATGCGGGCGTCGGCGACTATCGCTTCACGCAGCTGGCTGATTCCTGCGTGCTCATCTCGGCCTCCTCCAGCGGCTCAATGGCGAGCAAGTTGATCGCCGCCCATGGCTTTGCACCGGCGCAGGTCACGCATATTCTCTTTCTCGGCGCTGATCAGAGCGGCTCGAACATCGTATGCGATCTGCGTCACGATCCGCGCGAGAACGTCGAAGGCGTAGCCACCCTTCCGTCAGTAGAGGGGCCGGACGGCTGCAAGATATGCAGCGCGGGATCGCATGCTATCAAGTTGCAGGGCGACCAGTTCGACTTCGCCGGGCCACAGCAAGATTCGCTGCTGATTGCCAAAAAGGATGCGCCGGCGGGACTGGCCACGCTCATGGAGCGATATGCCGGCGGTGCATTGTTCGCGATCGGGCTTGGCCGGACGGTGGGCAAGCAGCCGCGCCAGTTCAATGTCGAGCCCGTTACGTTGCTCGCCCATGCGGAGTTCCAGAAGCGCCTCAACTATGTTCTGCGGCGGTCCCTGCCAGCGAGTCTTGGTCATGTGATCGCGGTGGATGAGGCGTCAGAAGGCTTTGCCGATCAGATCGCACGTTTCGCGCCGGCACCCGCGCAGATGGTCCGCCGGACAGAGCTGGGCAGCATCCCGACGCAGACCCAGTCGGCGATCGTGATTGCCGGGCTTGTGATCGAGAGCGGGAGGAGCCTGCTCGATATCAGCCGCGATTTGCGCAGTATCGCGCCGAGTGCGCCGCTGCTCTATCTGGCCGGCTTTTCGAAATCGACCGGGGAGCCGCGCCGCGAGACGCTAGGACAAACGCTTATCCAGACAGTCAATCCCTACCCCTACCAGATGATCGAAGTGGAGCGGATGATCCTGCCGCAGTCGAGCGAGCACAATCCATGGACCGCCGAACTCCGACTGCTGATCGATCCCGACCTTGACGCGCTGATCCCGAGCGGTTTGCAGCCTGCCATCCGTGCGCGCGTCGCCCGGCTGCGCAAGGCGTCGGAGCCGCTTCGCGACGATATCTTCCTGCCCAACGCGACCGGCAGCAAGCTCAGCCTGCAGCCGGGCTTCGTATTCTGGCCCGACGGGGTTCCCGAGCGCACGCACAGCCAAGCTGATGTCTATGTCACGATCGCCTCGGTGCTCCAGCAGTTGCGGGCGAACGCCCATCGCGGACAGCGGCCGGCGATCAAGAGCAACTGGTTCCAGCAGACGATCCTCGCCCCGGAGAATTTCGGCCGTTTCAACGATGATATTATCCAGGCAAGCATCCTGCGCGCGGCACATCCCTTCGAGATGAATTTTGCAGACGCGGCACCGGACAGCCGAGAGCTGGGGCGCCTAATCCGCCGGATCATTGCTGCGTCAAACACCGAGCGTGGTGGCGCCGCTGCCGAGTTCCTGCTTGCGTTGGCAACAGGGAGATTGCGACTTCGCATGGTCGATCTTGACGTCGCCCTGTCGGCTGATCCTGGCAATGTCGCAATGGTCCGCTTCCTTCATGCGGTATGCCGTCAGCGACTGACACCGCCGACGACCGACATCGAAGAGAGGCCCGCCGCAATCTTTGCCGCCGAGCGCGAACATCCGTAACGGGTCGGTAGCTATCCGTGGGGGTAGTCGCGCGGTAACCGGCAATAAAGTTCAGAAAGTGTGGGGGAGAATGTGGGGGAGGATTCTCAATCTTATAAAAAGCATAGATATATCAATGCTATGGTTTGAAAGTTCTATACAAGCCCTGCCACCACCGGCGGCAACGCCCTTTCGGATCGCTGCCGGTCCCGACCGTCGGACGGCCTGTCTCCACCTGCCGACATGAACCGGATGGAGCGACCGGCACCCGCGTGCTATCTGGCATATGCGCGCAGCCGATTTTGCGCGCCGGTATCTTGGCTCGACCCGAAGCTCCGTGCGCCGGCATCGTCAATCCCGCCTGCGCGACAGGATATGAGCCGCATCGCCTTCCCTGCCCCCGCATGAAAAGGAACCGAGCGCATGACTTTCGTGACGACCAGCGACGGCACCCAATTATTCTACAAGGACTGGGGCGCGAAGGACGCGACCCCCATCGTCTTCCATCACGGCTGGCCGCTCAGCGCGGACGACTGGGACAATCAGATGATGTTCTTCCTGCTCAAGGGCTTCCGGGTCATTGCGCACGATCGCCGCGGCCATGGCCGCTCGACCCAGACCGACAGCGGTAACGAAATGGATAGCTACGCCGCCGACGTCGCGGCGCTGACCGATGCACTGGACCTTCGCGGCGCCATCCATATCGGCCATTCGACCGGTGGCGGCGAGGTCGCGCGTTACGTCGCGCGCGCAAAGCCTGGACGCGTGGCAAAGGCGGTGCTGATCGGCGCGGTGCCACCGATCATGGTCAAGTCGGACCGGAATCCGGGCGGTCTCCCGATCGAGATATTCGACGGCTTCCGACAGGCGCTCGTCGCCAATCGCGCGCAGTTCTTCCTCGATATTCCCTCAGGGCCGTTTTACGGCTTCAACCGGCCGGGCGCCAAGGTGGACCAGGGCGTCATCCAGAATTGGTGGCGACAGGGCATTATGGGCGGTGCCAAGGCACATTACGACTGCATCAAGGCGTTCAGCGAGACCGACTTCACCGAAGACCTGAAGCAGATCGACGTGCCGACGCTCGTGATGCACGGCGACGACGACCAGATCGTCCCCTACGCGGACTCAGCACCGCTTGCCGTCGCGCTGCTGCGCCATGGGACGCTCAAGACCTATGCGGGCCTGCCGCACGGCATGTGCACCACGCACCCGGACATCGTGAACGCGGACCTGCTGGCCTTTATCTCGGGATAGGCGGCCGAGTTTGCCGCCGGCGGCGCAGCGTTTTCGTCGCCTCCCGCCCCTCACGCTTGCCGCGAACATCGCCTATTCTGCGCGCGTTTGATGCTTGGCGTGGAGCATGGATGATGCGAGCGGGATTCGTGATGTTGGGCGGCTTGGCACTGATTGCGGCCACGCCGGAACCGCGGGCCGCAGCGGCCGAGGGAGCTGGTGGTTCTCGGTCGGTATTCGGCCCGCCCGTTCCCTATGGCATCGCCACCCACGATGATCGGCGTGGCGGCCTGCCCGTCAACACGGAAGTGTCGCTGCGACTGAACGTAACTTTGTCGAGCAAGGATGCCGAGGAAGGCGATATTTTTGGGCTGACCGTTACCGACGATGTGCAGCTGAACGGCCAAGTGGTGATCCCCGCCGGCACACAGGCGACCGGCCGCGTAATGGGCGTGACCCGTCGAAGCATTCCCGGCCAGCCCGGCCGGCTGCTCATCGAACTGCGCAGCATCGACCTCCCCGGGGGCACCCTCCCGGTGTCCGGCACCTATTATGAGCGAGGGACCGTCGACAATGGTGGCCGGTTCGGCAATCCGGTCGGCGCGGCGATCGTCAGTCTGTTCGTCACGGGCCGATCGGCTGTGTTTTACCAGGGCCAGGTGCTGAAGGCTTATACCCGCCAGTCGATACGACCGGCTACCGCCGCCCGCTAAAGTCGGCTTGCCCGCCGCGCGCGATTTCGGCTAAGGCGCTCGCCTGCCGCGTGCGCGGGTATAGCACAATGGTAGTGCAGCAGCCTTCCAAGCTGAATATACGGGTTCGATTCCCGTTACCCGCTCCACTTCCCTGTCCAGCGCCGTCCGTCCCGAGCTAGACAACCCCCGGAAATCTGCGGTATTTGATGGCTCACAAGCCATGCCCATCCACCGTCGTTCAGCCGCAGTCGTGAGTTACTGGGGGTACGATTGGGGGAAGCCAAAACAGGCTGGGGGTATGGCACGTCACCCTGGGGGTACGGAGAGCCATCATGGCATTGACCGACTTTGCCGTCCGGCATGCGAAGCCTGCCGTTAAACAGTATAAACTGGCGGATGGCGCGGGCCTCTATCTGCTCGTCACACCAGCTGGCGGGAAGCTCTGGCGGCTGAAATATCGGCATTCCGGCAAGGAGAAGCTGTTGGCCTTCGGTGCCTATCCGGAGGTGAGCCTGGCCGACGCGCGCAAGCGCCGCGATGCCGCCCGCGAACAGCTGGCAGCCAGCAAGGACCCTGCGCGGGAGAAGCAGCGTGCCAAGGTCCGTGAGCGTTCGGAGGCGATGAACACCTTTGCCTCCGTCTCTGCCGAATACTGCGCCAAACGAAAGGCGGATGGCCAGGGCGGCTGGTCTCCGGCGACCGTGAAGCGCAGCGAGTATCTGCTGTCCTGCCTCAACGGTGCCTTGGGCAGCCTGCCGATCGGGGAGATCGAGCCCGGTGATGTTCTGGCTGCAGTTCGCAAGATCGAATCAAAGGGGACGCTGGAGAGCGCCCGCCGGACTTTGCAGCTGGCGGGCATGGTGTTTCGGTATGCGGTGGCGACCGCGCGGCTAGCCTCGGATCCGACGCGTGACCTTCGAGGCGCACTCGCGACACCTAAGGTGACGCACTATGCGGCGATCCTGGAACCTACAAAGGTTGGCGAACTGCTGCTGGCGATCGACGGCTATGAGAGCATGGGGCTTACCCGCCTTGCCCTAAAGCTTGCGCCTCATGTGTTTGTGCGCCCGGGCGAGCTTCGCCATGCTCGGTGGGAAGAGATCGACCTCGACGGTGCGCTGTGGACCATTCCGGCCGAGAAGATGAAGATGCGGAAAATCCACCGCGTGCCTCTGTCCCGGCAATCGGTGGCAATTCTTAAAGAGGTTTGCTCGATCACTGGCCCTGCCGGCTATGTCTTCCCGTCGGTCCGGACCCGCGCCCGTCCGATGAGCGAGAACACCCTGAATGCGGGCCTCAGGCGGCTGGGCTACACGACCGACGAAATGACGGCCCATGGGTTTCGCGCCATGGCCGCCACGCTACTCAATGAGAGCGGCAAGTGGCACCCCGATGCGATCGAACGGGCGCTTGCCCATGGCGATCCAGACAAGGTGCGCGCGGCATACACTCGCGGGGCGCATTGGAACGAGCGCGTCGCCATGGCGCAATGGTGGTCGGACTATCTGGACAGCCTACGAGCGAAGGCTGCTGCCTGAGTCGGTTGCAAGCCGCGCCATCAGGGGCGGCGGAAAATGGGCCGGTCGCAGACGGCCCGCACTTAGGCTGGGATGACGTCTTTGGTCGGCCGCGCATCACGCACCCGGCTAACACTCACTCAAGCTTGCTAAACACTGGACACAACGATATAGTTGTGTCCATGATACCGGACTTGATCGAGTTGGGTTCCCCTTGCCCTTGGGCCGTGCTGCCACCCGGCATTCACGACACGACCCTAGCCGAGGTCGAGGCGCGCTTCGCGACCACACCGCATCGCAAGTGGCTGTTCAATGGCTTCGTCCGTATGGCGGAGGCCCTCGCTCTCGCCGGATGCAGCTATGTCTACCTTGATGGTAGCTTCGTGACTGCGAAGCCGCACCCGGGCGACTACGACGGCTGCTGGGAGCATGACGGGGTCGACCCAGCCAAGCTTGATCCGGTCCTTCTCAATTTCGACAACAAGCGAGCAGCGCAAAAAGCAAAATACCTCGGTGAGATGTTCATTGCCGGAATGCCCAACGGGCCGGGCGGCCCCTTTCTCGACTTCTTCCAAGTCGAGAAGTCGTCCGGCCTAGCCAAGGGCATTCTCCGCATCCCGCTCGCGCCGCTGAAAGGAGCGACGCCATGATCACCAACGAAAGGCAGTACAGGTCGACCAAGGCTTCGATCGAGAAGCTGACGGTAGCCGCTGCCGCGCTTGAGGCCCCGACCAGCGACTTCCCTGAAGTGTTCGCGAAGGCGCAGCGCTCGGCACTTCGCAGCCAGATCGACGAACTCGAGGAGGAAGTGCGCTTCTACGAGGACCTTCGCGCGGGCAAGATTTCAGAATTCTCGGCGGACAGCCTGCACGATCTGCCTGATATCCTCATTCAGGCCCGCATCGCGCGCGGCATGAGCCAGAAGGATCTCGGTGATTTCCTCGGCGTCGCCGAGCAACAGATTCAGCGTTACGAGTCGGACCGCTACCGGATGGCAAGCCTCGACCGCCTCACCGAGGTGGCAGACGCCCTCAACGTGCGCATCGTCGAGCGCGCCCAACTGGTCGGCAGCCCGAAGCTCGATAGCGTCGATCCATCAGTCTGGCAGGCATTCCCGCTCGCCGAGATGTTCAAGCGTGGCTGGTTCGAGGACTTCTCGGGCACGCTATCGCAGGCGAAGAAAGCCGCTGGCGACCTGATCCCCGCATTTCTGCACGGAGCACATTCCCAGTTTGTACCGATGGCCCTGCACCGCAAGTCGGTGCGGTCGAGCGGACAAGTTCATGAGGCTGCTATTGCCGCTTGGGAAGCGCGCGTTCGGACACTGGCCGATCGCAATCCCCCCGACCAGGCGTTTGATCGTGACCGTCTCACAGCGGACTGGGTGCGCGGCCTTGTCGGGCTCAGTCTGAAAGACAACGGACCACGCCTTGCAGCCGACTACCTGCGCGATGCAGGCATATCGCTGGTGATCGAACGCCATCTGCCAGGCACATTGCTTGACGGTGCCGCGCTGGCGTCAGCCGATCACCATGCAATTGTCGCGATGACCCTGCGTCACGACCGGCTCGACAACTTCTGGTTCACGCTGCTCCACGAGATCGGCCATCTGAAGCTGCACATCCGGTTGGGTGAATATGCCGCGATCTTTGATGACAATGATTCGCCGGCGGCTGACAAGGTCGAGCAGGACGCCGACTACTTTGCGCAAGAGGCGTTGATCCCGGAGGCGAATTGGAACCTTGCGGTGTCGCGCTTCACCCGCAACGACAAGGCGGTCGTGGCCGATGCAAAACGCTTTGGCGTGTCACCTGCAGTGATCGCTGGCCGAATCCGGCGGGATGCGAATGACTACACCCTGTTCCGCACGCTTGTTGGCAATGGCGAAGTTCGCCGCCAGTTCGATATTTGAGAGGCGACGAAATGCCGATCACGCACACCGACTACGTTCCGATCCTCAAATGGCGGCAGGGCGAATACCAGGCGCTCTTGCGATTGCCGGACGCCGTCAAGGACAGGACCGTTCCTCTTATCGAGGTTACACCCCCCGATTTCGATTTCGAGACCTGGACTCCTTCGAAGTCGATCGACGATCACGTCGCAAAGTTTGCCGCTCGTTTTCGCGCAAAATGGGGAACTCGCCTTGCGCTGCTCGACTGCGGCCTGCTGGATCCGGCTGAGGTGATGCAGGACGGTAAGCATCCAATGCAATTCCTATGCGAGGAGGCATTCGCACGGGGTGCAACGCTTATCCCGGTCATCAGACTCGACAACAACGCGGCCTATCGCGCGGCCGTGACGACCGCGAACGCATTGATGCAGACCGGGGCGGTACTGCGTTGTTCTCTGGATGAAGCCCTAGATCCCGACTTTGACGCCAATGTCGGTGCAATACTTCAGCAGCTCGGTGTGACCATGGGCAACTGCGATATCGTCCTCGATCTCGAAGCACCAGCATGGGACCCACAGGACGTGCTGATCAACATCGTCACCGCTGCGATCCAGGCATCGAATGCGATGGCGACTGCGCGCAGCCTCATTCTTGCCGGTACATCATTTCCCGCTTCAATGGCTGAGGTCACCGGTCCGATCCAATTCTGGCCTCGAAGGGAATGGACGTTTTTCCGGGCGCTACTGGCTGCTCTTGGCGAGACCGTCCGCAAACCGACATTTGCTGACTATGCCATTGCCGCCAATGGGTACTCACAAATGGACATGAGGAAGGTGAAGCCTTCGGCGACAATCCGTTACGCCTGCGACGATGGGTGGATTATTGCCAAGGGCGTCAACGTGCGTGACAACGGGTTCGGGCAGTATCGGGGATGCAGCGGCACTATCACAGGCTCAGCCCATTTTCTGGGCTCGGGTTTCTCGCCCGGCAGCGACTATATCGAGCAATGCCGAGACGGGATTGCCGGCACCGGGAGCCTTTCCACATGGCGTTGGGTCGGCTCGAACCATCACATCACAAAAGTGGTGGCCGATCTCGCCATGATGTTCGGGCCTTGAGAGTTTCGCGGATAGTCTGCGAGAGACGGCGCAGCGGCAGCCTATCGACCAACATCTTGTAGAGCGTCGCGCGTGGAGCGCGGAGTTCTTGCTCCGAAACGCCAAGGCTTTTGAGGATCGCCTGCGCTTCAGGCCGCCACAGCAGACGGGCCAGAACGAGCGGATCGACGCCCTTGTTTGATCGTTCCGGTCGAACGCGACGGAACCGCACCCCTTGGGTCGTTCCGCGCTCGGCGACCATGATGCCCCACCAATCGGGCACCATCGTTAAGGCCGGCGCGAGATGTTTGGGATCGACGATCAACAAGGCCTTGTCGACCACCTCGCCATAGGCAGCCACCTGCCGCGGCAAGCGCTCCAAGGTATCGGCTCCAGCTTTGATTTCAACGCCGCGAATATGGCCATTTATTACGGCAATATCGATCCGGCAGCTACCATGATCGAGACCGAGTTCGTCGATAACGAGGGTATTGGGACAGGCTTGGGCGTGCGTGAGCAACCGCCGATAGGCAGCTTGTCTGACATCACTATCCCGAAGTGGTCTCGACGCCATACCGACACGATAGCTGTGGTCACGGTAGAGTGGCAATGGCCGATGTTCCGATCGTCTCGTGAGTCCGGCGCTGTCATAATGCATGAGCACCGGCGCAAACGGCAGGTTTCGGGATCAAATTGCAATGGGCTGAATGGCCGGTATGGCGCGCTTTGCTGAACGGCAGATTTGCTGAAAGCAGTCGGACGGCATTTGGGCCGCTAGCTGCCTAGCAGCTTTGCGGCAGCGAGGACCCAGTTTCGGCCATTCGCAGCGCTATCCCCGCCGCTGGGAATCGGACATCGGTTTGAAACCGTTCGCTTTCAGCTGGGATACAACTACGTGGGCGACGTCTGAGAAGCCATCGCTCCCAGAAAGCAAAAGTCTGCTTTTGAACGATGCGGACGACCACCTTGCTCGATCTGCCGATCCAGATCATGAAGAGCAAGCGGGAGGGGGTCTTGGACAATAATGAACATATTTCAGTCGCCGTGCAGGACGACTTCGTCGCACGGCAGACCCGCGCGAAGCCGATACCGGCGCTTGCCGAGCTGATCTGGAACGGGCTCGACGGCGATGCGAGCACGATCAATGTCGAGTTCGCGCACGACGATTTGGCCGGCGGGATGTCGCGGATCGTGATCTACGATGATGGCGAGGGGTTCTCCCGCGAGGAAGCCAAGGCGCTGTTCGGCAATCTCGGCGGATCGTGGAAGCGGCTGACCCGCCGCACGCGCAAGGCCGGGCGGATGGTCCACGGCCAGGAAGGGCGCGGCCGCTACAAGGCCTTTGCGCTCGGCCAATCGGTGACGTGGAAGGTCTGCTACAAGGCACAAGACGGCAACCGGGCGTTCGAGATCCGCCTGCTGGACGCCGATCTGACCGATGTCTCGATCAGTCCCGACGTCCCAGCGCCGGAGCGGCAGACCGGAGTGATCGTCACGATCGGCGACGTCCGCCGCGACTTCAAAGCATTCGAAAGCGCCGAAGGGCTGCAGGAGCTCGCCGAAATTTTCGCGCTCTATCTTATCAACTATCGCAGCGTAGCGATCCGGATCGGCGGCGAACGGCTCGACCCCGAGGCCGCGATCGCCAGCCAGCACAAACGCACTCTCGGCCCGATCACGGCCGAGGACGGCACCGAATATCCGGTCGAGCTCCACGTCATCGAATGGCGCAGCGACACAAAGCGCACGCTCTATTTATGCTCGGCGGAAGGCTTCCCGCTCGACCAGGTCGAGACCCGCTTCCACGTGCCCGGTTTCTATTTCTCGGCCTACCTCAAATCGCCTTATGTCGAGCGGCTCCACAATGAAGAGCGGATCGCGCTCGCCGAGATGGACCCTGCACTCAACGGCGCGGTCGACCAGGCGCGGTTCGCCATCAAAGAGTATTTCCGCGAGCGGGCCGCCGAACGCGCGCAGAATGTCGTCGATCAATGGAAGGCGGCCGACGTCTATCCCTATCGCGGCGAGCCGCAGTCGACGGTTGAGAAGGCCGAGCGCCAAATGTTCGATATCGTCGCGGTCCATGTGCAGGAGATTGCCCCCGACATCGGACTGGTCTCGGACAAGTCTAAGGCCCTGCACCTGCGGATGCTGCGAAGCGCGATCGAGCGCGGTCCCGAAGAGCTGCAGATGATCCTGAAGGAAGTGCTCGACTTGCCCGCGCGCCAGCAAAAGGAGCTGGCAGCCTTGCTGCAGGAGACGACGCTGTCGGCGATCATCACCGCCGCCAAGACTGTCGCCGACCGGCTGAAGTTCATCGCCGCACTCGAGAATATCGTGTTCGACCCCGAGACCAAGGGCCTTATCAAGGAGCGCACCCAGCTGCACCGCATCCTCGCCGAGAACACCTGGGTGTTCGGCGAGGAATACAATCTCTGGGTCAGCGACCAGGACCTCAAGCGCGTGCTCGAGCGTCACAAGCAGCATCTCGACCCGGCGATCTCGATCGACGATCCGGTCAAGGTGATCGGCAAGAAGCGCGGTATCATCGACCTGATGTTCTCGCGCGTGACGAGGCGGCACCGCGCCAACGACATGGAGCACATGGTCGTCGAGCTGAAGGCACCGAGCGTCAAGATCGGCGCCGACGCGATCACCCAAGCGAAGAAATATGCGATCGCGGTGCTCGCCGACGAGCGGTTCCACAGCGTAAAGGGGATACGCTGGCACTTCTGGCTCGTTTCGAACGATTATGATGCCTATGCGCGTAACGAGATCGACACCGGCCCCGATCCCGAACGGCGGCTGATCATGCGCGGCGGCAATGTGACCGTCGGCATCAAGACTTGGGGCGAGCTGATCGAGGAAAATCGCGCGCGGCTGCAATTCTTCCAGGAGCATCTCCAGCACACTGCCGACGAAAGCCAGGCGATCAAATACCTCCAGGAAAAGCACGCGAAGTTCCTTGAAGGCGTGCTGGTTATGGAAAACGATGGCGATCCCATCGACGCGCCGGGCGACCCCCAGGACGCGGGCACGGCAGGCACGGCAGGTACGGCCGACTCCGCAGCAGCTGCACAGGCGCACCGGGCGGTCACGGTGCAACCGGCCGGCACGACCAGCACCGACGCCGCGCGCACGTAAGCGCCAATCTTACAGCTTGGCCGCCTAGCAGTCGCTGAGCTGATCGGCGATGAAGGCGCCGAGCTTGCGCTGGAGCTCGGTCTTCTCCGCTTGGGTGAACAGTCGGCCATCCACCGGCCCAGCAACCTCCTCGAAGATCTGCTCGATCGTCGCGCCGCGCCCGCGCTCCTGGGCGATACTGACGACGCGGCCGATGCGTTTGGCCATATCGTCGCGCAGCGCCTGGTCGGCGAGCATGTGGGTCGCAGACCAGGGCAAAATCGCGAGCATTGCTTCGTCGATCGTGACATTGGCGGTCTGGCCGGTGAGGACATCAACGGCATAGGTCGCGCGATAGGGCTCGGTGCCGGTAAAGGGCAGAAGCAAGGCGACGCAGGCGATGTTGAAATATTCAACAAAAGCCAGCATCCGGCCCGCCGCCGGATCGCCGACCAGCGCGACGATATGCGAGACGCTTGCGTCGACCTTGAACCAGGCGGGATTGTGCCAGAGGAAGGTGTCGGGCGGCAGCGTGGCTGCGGTGCCTGAGGTGATAGAGCCGACATAACCGGCAAAGTCGGGATGGGGCGCGAAGCCCATGTGCGCGGCATAGAGGCTGGCGGCAACATACGCGGCGGGGAAGGTCACGGCCGG
Organism: Sphingomonas sp. CCH15-F11; assembly: GCF_001557005.1. NCBI lineage: Bacteria > Pseudomonadati > Pseudomonadota > Alphaproteobacteria > Sphingomonadales > Sphingomonadaceae > Sphingomonas > Sphingomonas sp. CCH15-F11. Next base: position 36,957 of record NZ_LSKG01000085.1, read on the forward strand.
CCCCACTTGCAGCTGGTTGCGCAGCTTGCCCGTCGGCCGGGTGCGGGTGAGCTCTGCCTCGACGACCGCCGCCTCGATATCGAATTCGGCGAAGCGCGCCTTGACCCGACCGAGCACGGTCCGGAGTTCCTCGACCGACCGGGCCGAGACGCTGACCTCGACGCTGCCGTCAGGCTGATCGACCATCGAGAATTCGGGGCGGGTGAGCTGGAGCGTGGCGCCGAACCTGACCCAATAGTCGCGTCCTGCCTCGTCGGTCATGCGAACGGCCTGATTGGTGCCGCGGTCGCGCGAGCCGTCGAGATGCGACATGATCGGCTCGAACGCGCGGATCAGCGGCAGGTCGACCGCATCGCCCAATATGGTGTTGGCGTCGGCGCAGATCAGCCCCGTGGGTTTGAGGCGGCCGCCCAGCGCGCTTGGGACGATATGGGCACGGGAATCGTTGGCGTCGGTGATCGGAGCGCCGGTCAGGAGGCAGATTTTGGTCATGGAAGTTCAAGTCATCGTCAGTTGAATACCAGTCTTACAGCCCGGGTGTCGCCCGGCGCATTATCAATCGAACACGATTTTTCAGGCCCGCAAAACTGCCCTTGCTAGCGACAAAGCCCTTTCCCGGCGGATGCGGAGCATGCGCCACCGCTCCCGGCCCATGGAGCGGCAAGGACGCACCTTTGCGAGGGGCCGGCCGTCGCGGCGGCGTGCGCGCGCCTGTGGGCCAGCCGCCGCCACGCCCCCGCAAGTGTGCAACGCGGACCAGTAAAGGCGCGCGGACTTCTGGCGGCCTCCGCAGAAGCCCGCCAGTGTGCGCTCCATTGATCCGCGTTCCGCACCCGATGTTGATAGCGTCCGCACCGCGGACACGTCATGCGCGGCCGACACTGAAGAACTGAAGGCATCATGATTGTCGAAATCAACGAATCGATGGACGACTATTTCGACACAACCGACGCCATCACTGCGGCGTTGCGCGAGGAGAACAGTCCGATCCTGCAGACGCTGCACGGGTTTGACGGCTATTTCCGCAAGACGCTGTGGCGCGACGCAGGCGGGGTCGGGCCGATCGCGATGGTCCTGTCGATGAACGCCTACATGCTGTTCCTTGCCGGGGTTCGAGTAGCGATGACCGGCCATGTTACCGCATGCTTTCCGGTGCTGCGGACCGCGCTCGAATCCGCCTGTTATGGCTATCTGATCGCAAAGGATTCCGAGCTGAGCGCGGTCTGGACCGACCGGCATAAGGATGCGGACTCCAAAAAGGCCTGTCGCAAGGCGTTCGGCAGCGCCGTCACCGATGTCGCGAAGCGGGTCGAGCGCGAGCAGCCGGGTGGCGGGCAATGGCTGGCCGACGCCTATGACGCGGCTATCGATTTCGGGGCGCATCCCAACATCAAGTCGGTATTCGGGCATGTGCGGATATTGGAGGACGTGCCGGAGGATCCTTATTTTCGCGTCAACCTGGCGGGGCTCTATGGCGCGGACCATTGGGAGACCTACCGAATGCTGATCGGCTGCCTAGATTTCGCGCTGGCGATCGCAGTGGTGCTGACGCGCGCGCTCGACAATCCGGACCAAGAGCATCAGGAACAGCTGCAGGCGCTCAACGACGAGAAGAACCGTGTCAGCAAAGCGTTCTTTTCCGGCGGGAGCGAAGCTGACGACGACGACGCGGCGCAGACCTGATCAACCGATTGCCGAAATCGTAACGGTATCGTTCTATTCTCTAGATTGCTTACGATCGTTAGGCTTGACACCGCGAGTCGGTCTTCAGCCAGCCTAGCTCTCGAGATTGCTGCGCTGGACGTTGAACAGCCGAATTCAGGGTGCATAGCTGAGACGGCGCGCTTGATGAACCAGTGCCGGGTTTAGCTAACCCTCCCCCGAAAGCAGCCATTCCGCTTCCCGCCATTTCGGGTCCGCTTACACCACCTGAACGAACGACGGCTTTCGGGATCAACTGCCGGCTGGGCGAACGACCGAAATTGAGGCGCAAAGCTGTCACGGGCGTTTCGTCGACCAACAATCCCCCAAGACGCCGCTGCAGGACAACCGGCAACGGCGACACCCAATCTCCACTATCGCCATCCGGCAACCTGAGGCGGGTTCATCGCGCCCCGTCGCGCGCTTTCGCTCGCTCGATCATTTCTTCAACGCTGCGCATCGACACCAGGGTCATGGTGCCTAGCTTGATGACCTCGATCTCACCGGCCTTGATCAGCTCATAGAGCTTGGACCGCCCGATGCCGGTGATCCGGCAAGCCTCTCTGATCCTTAGCGTGATTGGCTTGACGTCGATCGTGTCGCGGCTCTCATGCGGATGGGCGTTGGGCTCAGTCACCGGTCCGTCCCTTGTCCGATTGCCCATGCGTGAGCCGTGCCTCGCTATCGCCGCGCGCCAGCAAGCGTCCGACGAGCTTGACGAACTCGTCATACCGCACGCGGCCAAGGCGGCTGGTCTCCGGATCGAACGCGGGCTGATGCGCGGTGAGCGTCAGCTGGTGACGAATGAACAGCCCCAGCGCCTCGGTCAAATAGTCGATCTTCTGCTCGGTGCGGTCAGCGATGCGGCTCTGCCGGTCGAGCCGGATGCCGAACCTTTGGTCGAGCTCATTGGTAGCCCGCCGGTCGAACCAGGCGGTCAGCGCATCGGTCAGGATCGCGGTCTTGGACGCGCCCGGTTTCGCCGCCATGGCGTCGAGCTTCTCGGACAGCGCGTCGGGCAGGTAAAATTGGTGGCGGGTCTTGCGGGTCTGCATGGGGCTAGCATGATTGGCGACCGGCCTTCGCGACAGATGCTCGCCGGGGCACCCTGGGCCATTGGCGATGATCAGACCCCACCGATGCTAGGCCCGGAGCGCCGGCGCCCCAACGTCCAGCTGATCGTGCCGCCGCGATCGATGCCGGACACTGGCCGTCCGATCTCCTTCTCGAGCACCGGTCGCCAGGGCACGAGCGTGAACTCGCGCGACTTCTCGATCACCGCGAAGCGCTCGGTCCCGACCTGTACCGACCCGCGGTAGATGCCCTCGACCGTCCCGCCCTGATGGGGCGTGTATTCGAGGCCCATTTCCTTTGAAAGTTGGCCAGCGACCTGCTGCAGCTCGCGTTGTCGGAGCGTGGCGATCAGGTTGGGCTGGTAGGTGCTGGTCGCGCCATCGCGCCAGGCGAGCCCCTGCTCCACCAGCCATTGCCGACGAACCGCAAGCGCCTGGCGCACCTGCGCCCCGAACCCACGCCCCAACGTCTCCGGTTCCCTGGCTACGCATTGCTCGTCCAGCCAAGTGACGCCCTGATGCCGGGTCAGCCGCTCGAGCGACTGGGTCGCAAGCGGTGCGATCTCGACCGGCCGTGCCGCCGCTGCGCCTCGCTCGAACACAAGCACACGGTCGAGATGGTCAGGTGCAATTTTCCAACTGCCATCGGGGAGCCGCTCGACCGCTCCCCGGCCCCGCCGGATCGCCTCGAGCCGACGGACATGCGCCTCGGCAAAGCGCTCGCTGGCGCTTGCGTCATGCCGCAGATGATGATCGACGCTGTAGATGCCCTGATTGGCAGCAGCGACCTCAGCAATGGTCCGGTCCACCTCGCGCACCTGCGGCACCATTGGGTCGACCCTAACGATCTCGGCTCCGCGCGTTCCATCCAGAATGGATCGATCGCCAACCGCGACATAATGACTCCGCCCATCAGTCGCAGCGACGATCAGATAGGGTCGGTCATGGTGGTCGCCCGCAAGACCCTGCGCGGCGATGCGGCCGATCAGCGGCTTGCCCTCGGCCGGATCGTAGATGGCATAGTCCTGGGGCGAGACCTCGGGGGCCGCGCGCTTCAACCGTCCTTGCATGATGGCGATGATGTCGCCACGCCTGCCCATTGCGCGAAGCGTCGGCTCGAGATCGTCGGCAAGCCGGTACCGGCCCCCGCCCTCTTCGGTGGCGAGGCCCATGCGGCTCAGCATGTGAAGCCGCCCTACCCGCAGGCTCTGCTCCTCGCTATTCGCATGCCAGGACGATGCCAATCCATCCGGGTCGCGGGATGCGAGCAAGGTGCGGTCGATCCGGGTGAACCGCTCCTGCACCATCTCGCGCTGGCGCGCCTCGAAGATCTCGCGGTCGGTGCGGGGACCGAGGTCGAGGTTGACCAACTCGGCGGCGCGCCCGGCCAGACCCCGGCTGATATATTCCCGGGCAATGACCAGGTCCTGCCCGCGATCATCGACCCCGCGCAGCAGGACATGGCTATGGGGATGGCCGGTGTTGAAGTGATCGACCGCGACCCAATCGAGCCTGGTGCCGAGGTCCTGCTCAACCTGTGCCATCCAGCGCCGAACGAGCGGCTTCAGGTCGTCGTACAGCGCGCCATCCTCGGCCGCGACGATGAACCGGAACTGGTGCCGATCACCCGCGCTGCGCTCGAGAAACGCCTTGCCGTCCACCGCATCGCTCGCCGGGCCGTACAAAAGCCCGCGCCCGCCCTCGCGGGTGGTGCCGTCGCGCTCGAGATAGCGCAGATGCGCGTGAGCCGCCCCCGCGCCCCTGCCGGCCAGCTTCGCGAACCGCGCCTTCACAACTACCCGGCGCGTGCGCATGCCGCCCGAGCGGGCCGATGTACCGAGCATCCGGCCAACCCCTGACCCGCGCCCGATCCGGCTGCCGTCGAAGCTGGCGCGCCGGCCTCGCAACCGGGCATTGCCACCCGCGAGGTTCGTTGCCTTTCGCAGCTGGTGCGCGAACGGCCGGTCAGCACCCACCCGCCCCAACCAAAGTCCGAACTCATCCTCGGCCATCGCCCTGCTTCTCCGCAAAGACAGCAGATGAGGGTGCGCCGTGGCTTTGCTGCAAGGGCCTCCACTCGCATCGGCTGGAAAGCCGCAGAGTCGCGCCAGTTTTGGGTCGTCAGCAGTTATTTGGAGGCACCGCCCAACCCATGCCTCCATCCAAAACGACGTGCAGACGCCAAGTTCGCTGCCGCTTGGAGGCAGCGCTTTTATCTTGCCTTACATTCCCACCGTCCCTGAGCCGAACCTGCCTTCTCAATGTTCCTGTTATGTTCTATCGATCAGCCCACAGTGATTCGATCAGGGGGCACCGACATGGCGATCAGGATTACACCGCTCGAGGACGCCCGGCTGCAGCTATCGGGCGATCTGGATGACGTGATCAGCCTGTCCGCCAGCGCTGCAGGCGACGGGTTCGTGATCGCGACATCGGACGGAACTTTGCTGCAAGGCGATGTCGATTCCACCACTCGGGCATGGCGGTTCTCGGTGCTCGTCGAAGGTGCCGGGATCGTGACGATCGGCCGCACTGATCGAGGCGATGTACTCGAGCTGGCATGGCGGGTTGAGTGGATCAGCGTTGCTCGGACGAGCAATGCGCGCTGCCGACAGAGTGCCGATCCGCTCCACGATCAGCGCGAGTTTATGTTCGATAATGGCGTGAGAATGGCCGCCTAGACGGCGGCCTCGAGGCTCGCGATGTGGCGCTCACAGGCCTGTTTGACCAGCGACTGGAGCAGCTCGATCCGCTCGGCCAGCCATGCCAGTTCCTCACCCGTGATCTTGTAATGCGGGGAGTAGCGGGCGTTGACATAGGCCTGCCGCAGCAGTTCGAAGCAGCGATTGCCGAACTTTGTGTTGCGCGGCCAGACCTCGATCAGCTCGGGCACCAAAGGCTCGGCCTGGCTGCGCAGGAAGTTGAGCTTGTGCGACTTCGGGCTGTACAGCGAGCGGGTCAGTAGCACGCAATGGTAAAGCCTCTCGGCTGCTTGGTGCAGGTTGAAAGCCGCCTCGTTGCTGTCACCACGCTCTTTCAGAAAGCGACCAGATGCAAGAAAGGCGTCTGCACTTGGGAACCATTTCGCGAAGTGAGTTCGAGATTCAGACAGCACTTCTGCTGGCAACACGGTCTCTGGTCGTGAGAGCGGGTAACCCTCCACTTCATACAGCATGACGCCATCGCGAACGATGTCGATGAAGAAGGGCCGCCCGCGCTGAAGCTGGTCGTTCACATCGGCGAGGCTGTGGACGATGAAGTTGACCGGTGCCGAAATACGCTGGGCGATCGTCACCTCGCGGGTGAGATGCTCGTCGGCCTTGGCCCAGAACTCGAGCGTGTCCGTGAGCCGCTCGTCGCTGACCACGACCAGGATGTCATAGTCGGAAAAGTATCCGCCGACCGGGTCCTCGACCCAGTCCCCGCGCGCGTACGATCCGTAGAGGATCACCTTGAGGATGCGGCCCTGCTTCTTCCATTTCTGGGTAGCGAGCGCGGTCGCATCCTCGAACTCGGCGAACAACAGCTGCACGACGCGCTCAAGATCGCGTCGTTTCCGGTCAGGCAGATGATCGAGGCTGGTCTTCATGATGGCTACTCAACCTTGAGGCATAAGGGACCGGGGATACAAGAAAAAGCTCGCCGGACGTGAAGCCCGGCGGCACCAACGCCGCCGGGCATTCGGATCAAGCATCGGGCTGGACCGGTTCGGCCTGTGGCTGGGCAGATGACTGCAGACCGATCAGCATCGCGACCGCTCTGGTGCGATCCACCGCCCCTACCCCGCCCCGCGCGGTGTAGCCGGATGCCGGGAACCGCAGCCAGCGCGGCACCCAGCCCTCGACCTTTGCCCGTCCGTTCTCACCACTCAGACAGTCCCGGATGATTGTCTTGAGCACCTTGCCGGTCGCCTTGGCATTAGCCTCGGCGACGGGTTTGCCCGCCACCTCCTCGACCATGGCAAGCAGCACCTCGCGGTCGCGGATCAGGTCGAACAGGACATTGTCCGCCTGCCAGACCGCTGCCATGTCTATGTCTAAATGCTGGCCCAGTTGGTCCACCATTTCGCTGCGCGCATGGAGCGTCTCGCCCATGATGATGGCGAGGATGGTGAGCACCTGCTCGTCGGCAAGCGGCAGCAACCGGGTGAACAGCGTTGCCAGTCCAAGCCCCTCCCCGCCGGCAAGGGTCGGCGTGTCACCGTCGAATCCGAGCACCGCTAGCATGGCCCGGCGTTTGGCATCGAACGCGGCTTCCGATGCGGAGAGCTCGACGCTTTCGACGATGGGTGTCGCGGCCCGCTGCTGCTCAATACGCACCGACCAGAGAGGCGAACCTGCGATCATGTGCGCCACCGCAACCCGCAGTGCGATCCCCGGCGCTTCGGCGAGTCTGGCGCGAACCGCCGCATGGCGATGAAGGTCGACATAGTCGTTGCAGGCCGCGCTGATCTCCGTGCGACCGGGCCTGTCGGCGGGTGCCTCGGGGGCGTTGCCCTTGGCCAGCTGTCGCGCTTCCTTGTGGCTCAGATAGCCTTCGTGGAAGGTCACCTCGCCGCGATGGCCGATGGCGATATAGACCTTGCCGCCCTGCCGCTTTGACCGCTTCTCATGGTCCCAGCTCTGGAAATGCTGTCCCGGCTCAAGGATCACCACCTCGGCCCAGCCCGCCGCCCGATAGGCCTCGGCCCGCTCAGCGATGGCCGCATGCTGCGCAGCCCAGAACGCGTCGGCATCGGCAAAATAGCTGTCCTCGCCGAACAGGTCGGCGACGATCTCGTCCTTGAACCCGGCAAGGTCGAACAGCGCAACCTTGGTCGAGATGGACGCCCCGCCGAACAGCCATGACTTGAGCGCATGGCCGGTGGGCGTCCGGGTATCGGGGTCGTCCAGCATCGCCAGCCATTCGCGCTGGCGGGCTTTGGAAGCGAGGGTCAGGTACCGGACGGTCAGGGCATCGATCGCTTCGCTGCGATAGAGGCTGCGAATGCGGGGCAGCAGGTTGCCGAGCGCGAGGGTGCGCTTCACCTGCAGCTCGGTCAGCCCGAACACCGCCGCGATCTGCTCGGGCCTGCGCCCTTCTTGGACCAGCCGGGTGAAGGTCTCCCACCGGGTCACCTCGTCGGGATCGAGCCGGGCGATGTTCTCGATCAGCGAAGCTTCGAGCGCTGCGGCATCGTCTCCGGCATCGATGACCGCGCAAGGGAGCGCATCCACGTCCCCGCCCTCCTCTGCAACGGCCAGCGCGGCATGATAGCGCCGCTTGCCTGCGACGATCTCATAGGTGTCGGGCGATCCGTTCTGCCGCACGATCAGCGGGACCAGCACGCCCCTCGCCCGGACGGACGGCAGGATGTTGGTGAGGTCGGGGGCCTTGCGGCCTGCCCGCATGTTCACAGGCGAGACGCTCAGCTTGGCGATGTCGATATGCTTGAGTTCCATGGTCCTTACTCCTTTTCGAACACCGCACCGCCCCCGGAAAAGGGGGGTGGGCGGCAAGGAGCGAACCGGCGGTCCCGCTCGAGCGGCGGGCTGCACCCGGAGGGCCGCAACGCAGTGGAGGACCTGGGCGAAGCCCGGGTTGCAGACCGCCGCGGCGGGACTAGAGGGCAGCGACGCCCACCCCCCTTGGCCGCGGCCGGCGGACCAACGCCAGCGCGTCAGCGCTGTCCGCATCCCCGGCACTTCGCCGGCCCTCCGCGTTAATGATCGCCACCCCGGCAGGGGCCGAGACCCGCCAGGGGCTCGGTGGAGCGTCAGCGGAATAGAGCATGATCGCGCCTCAGGCGCGAAACGCCATTACAAATTTGGACTTTTTGTCAGCTTTGCGCCTCAATCTACGTCGTAGCCAGCCATGTGATGTTTTCCTAAGAGCTGACATTTAAATGCCAGAGGAAGGATGCTTCCGCACGGCCGACTGTGTTTGGCGACCCGCAGATGACCACCGCGCTGCTTGACCGCGTCGCCCATCACTGGGATCTCGCCGAGACCGGCAGCGCTATCTATTGCTTCAAGAACCGCAGCTGATCGCCACCTTCGGCCACTTAAAAAACCTATCTAGCTGGGCGCGCCTCGGGTCATGCTACGGACTCGATGACAGCGTCTTCGCAACCTAGCACTTCTTGTGCCACCATCGTCCCGGCGATCGCGTTTCGCTGTTCGGATTCAGCGGCGGCGCTTGTATGCGGCTGTCTCCCGCCGCCCGGCATACCCGGCGCTATTCCTAATGCGCCAAGAGGAGCCCACGACAGTCCACGCCGCGGTGGCGGGCAATAGATCTAATTTCGACTAATCAATGCTACCGTCCTTTCGGAAATGCCTTTCTTCCTTCGTCAATCATCATTAAAATGTCCGGATATATATTGGGGGAGTTCGAATGTCGGACATGAAGAACGTCTTTATCAGCCATGTGCACAAAGACGACGCAGGACTGGGTAAGCTTAAGGATCTGTTGGCGCCGAAGGGAATGACGATAAGGGATTCGTCGATCCATACAGGCAAGTTCAACAACGGGTCGGACGAAAATTATATTAAGACCCAGATACTTGCGCCCGCGATCAATTGGGCCGGTGTGTTCATCTGCTATGTTTCGCCGCAGACCAAGGACAGCGCGTGGGTCAATTGGGAAATCGAATATGCGGCCAAGCAGGGGAAGCGCATCGTCGGTGTTTGGGAACATGGTGAGAAGGAGTGCGATTTGCCGGCCGCTCTCAGCGAATATGCCGATGCGCTCGTGGGCTGGAACGGCGATGCCATCATCGACGCCATCAACGGCAAGGATAGTTGGGAAAAGCCCGATGGCGGTCCGTGCGATACGGTTGGTCTCAAGAAACACCCCTGTTGATGCCGCGGCTCCATTCGTACGTCGTGCGCTATGATAGCGGCTTCGCGCCGAACCCTTTTTACGGCTACTGCACGCTCGCGACTTGCAAACCCGATATCCGCAGATCGGCCAGTATCGGTGACTGGATCGTGGGTACTGGTAGCAATGAGCGGCGTATTCAGCGCGGCGGCCATCTTGTCCATGCAATGCGCGTGACCGAAATCCTGAGCTTTCAGGACTATAATGCCGATCCGCACTTCGCAAGGAAAAGGCCCTATCGCAGCGGCAGCCGGAAGCAGAGCTGCGGCGACAATATCTATTTTCGCAATCCGGATGACGATGGGTGGTTACAACGCGATTCCTTCCACACAACCGATACGGGGGATCAGCACGAACGCCACATCGCGCGGGACACGGGCGTTAATCGCGTGCTGATCAGCGAGGACTTCATTTACTTCGGTGGATATGGGCCGAAAATTCCTGCGAACCTGGTTGATGGGGGTGGCCGTCAGGTCTGCAAATCGGGGATCGGTCGGAATGTTTTCGACGACCCTAGATTGATCGGTGCATTCGAGGCCTGGGTGCGCTCGCTCGGCGACGGCGGATATCAGGATGCCCCTTATGAATGGAGACAGCTTCGTGGCGGCGTCCGGTACTGACACTGTGCGCGGTTCGGTGCCGCTGCGCGATTATATCGATCGGATCGAGGGCACCGATGTGCTGGATCCGAATAGTCTCGAACCGGTTCTGCTCGGACTTTTCGGCGAAGTCGGCGGCATCATGTCGACATCCAAAAAGCATGAGCGCGAAGGCGACGCCTTTCCCGGCTTCCGCAAGGCGGCCGAGGAAGAGTTCGGAGACACGCTCTGGTATTTCGCCGCCCTTTGCCGCCGTACCGACTTTTCTCTGGAGGAGATATTCACCGAAGCGAGCGCGAACGGGACCTATCGGCAGATCGGCGCAGCGAGCGATTACAGCCCAGGCGCGATCGCCCATATCATGGTACCCGACACGAATGTTCATCTCGATACCGCGCTGTTTGATTTGGGCCGTGCCGCGTCGGCGCTACTGGGGAAGTCGCCCGCGCGCGCTGACCTTGTAACCTTCGCTGGCCATTATCTACAGGCACTCAGCGGCGCAGCGCTCGATTTTTCCACCGTGGTCCGCACAAACATTAAAAAAACGCGCGGCGCTTTTCTGGTCCCCGATCCGACGGACCTCTGCGATTTCGATGAGGGCTTCCTGCCAGAAGAGCAGCTTCCCCGGCAGTTTCGCATCAAGGTCAGCCAGCGGGCGAGCGGCAGGACCTATCTGCAGTGGAACGATGTGTTCATCGGCGATCCTTTGACCGACAATATCGCGGACCGCGACGGTTACCGCTTCCACGATGTCTTCCATTTCGCAAATGCGGCAATCCTTCATTGGTCGCCTGTCGTGCGCGCGCTCATCAAGCAGAAGCGAAAGAGCCGGAAGGACTATGATGAAGAGCAGGATAGCGGGCGCGCGATCGTCGTCGAAGAAGGTCTGACGGCCTGGATATTTTCGCGAGCGAAGGATCTGAATTTCTTCAAAGATCAAAAGCGCATCTCTTTCGGTGTCCTCAAAACGATCAGCGAATTCGTCGAAGGTTATGAGGTTTCGCGCTGCCCACCCAAATTGTGGGAGCGCGCCATTCTGGACGGATATGCGGTTTTCAGGCAAATGAGTGAGGCGCAAGGCGGGTGGATCGTGGGTGATCGCGATGCGCGCACCATCCGTTACGAGCCGCTTGAGGAGCCAAAATGAATACCCAGTCCTTTGTTCGCGCGGTCTCCGATCTGACCTTCGACCATTGCTTCAACCCCTATACGGACCGCTGCGAAGCCTTTGATCGAACCGATGCGGCAAAAACGCGCTCAGCCGCGTTGGCGGCGATGCTCGAAAGCGCAATGTCGGCCCCGGTCGATGCCATCTGGGTCGGGCGTGATCTCGGGTATCGCGGGGGTCGGCGAACCGGCCTTGCATTGACGGACGAAGTCCATGCCGGTGCGCACATGAGCCGGTGGGGCGTCGAGGTCGAACGGCCAACCGTTGGAGACGTCGTGGGCGAACGCACCGCTGCGGTCATCTGGACGATGCTGGCGCAGATCGACGCGCGCATTTTCCTCTGGAATGTGTTTCCGCTACATCCGCACGAACCCGGACGGCCCTTTACCAATCGCACCCATAATTCCAAAGAGCGCCGGGCGGGCGAGGAAATCTTGTCTCTCCTGATTACGCTGCTGCGACCGCGAAGAATTTTCGCGATCGGCAATGATGCCGCGCAAGCGGTAGTTCGTATTGACGACCGTCTCGAGATGATCCCTGTTCGACATCCCAGCTACGGCGGGCAGACGCAGTTCCTCAGCCAGATACGGGAAGCCTATGAACTAACGGTAGCTGAGGAGCCGGAAATGCGCCTGTTGCTTTGACGGCGGGCGGCAAGAACGGGCAGTCTGGCAGCATGCCGTGCCCGCGTCCCTAACGAACAAGGTGGATGGGGAATGACCAAAGCGGCGATGACGCGCTTCCTGAAGGAATATCCGACCGCCTTGGCCGATGGCGTCGGCGCGGTGTTCGTCGGAGCAGGGATGTCGATGGCTGCCGGCTATCCGTCCTGGGTCTCTCTGCTGCGTGAAATCGGCGACGAACTTGGCGTAAGTTCGCGCGATATCCAGGATCTGGCGGCCCTTGCACAGTGGAGCATTCAGGAGAGCGGCAGCGCAACGCGCGTCCGCAATGTCATCAAGGAGCAGATCGGTAAGGACCATGACGTCCCCGCTACGCTCGAGGTGATAGCCCGGCTGCCAGTGCATCATATCTGGACGACCAATTACGATCGCTTGGTTGAACGCGCTTTTGCGGCGATCGACCGGCCGCTCGACGCATTGTCGGGCGCAGCGGATCTGTCGCTCAAGCCGACGCCGGGCGCCGCACGGCTTTACAAAATGCACGGTTCGATCGACCGGCTCGATGACATCGTGATCTCAACCGACGATTATGAGCTATTCCGCAGTCGGCGAGGGGCATTCCTGCCGCTCCTTCAGGCCCATCTCACGAACAAATCAATACTGTTCGTTGGTTTGAGCTTCACCGACCCGAATATCCGACATGTTCTCTCGCTGATCCGCGAGAGCTTTACCGATGCACCCCCCGAGCATTTCGCGATCGTTCGGCCTCCGCATCCGGACGATTTCGATACCGAGGACGAGTATAAGGCGCGGCTGGCGCAGCATAAGCTATGGGCGAAAGATTTGAGGCGCTACGGGTTGGTTGCCGTCGAAATCGACAGCTATGACGAAGTCCCCGGCCTGCTTCGCCAAATCGAGCGGCGCGTGGCGGCCCGGCGGGTATGGGTGAGCGGGAGCTGGCCGCTCGAAGATGGTGATGGCGCTGCCGCGCGTTATTCTTTGGCCGAAGATATCGGGCGCTGGATCGGACACACGGCGCGCGACCTTGTCAGCGGCGCGGGCCTCTTGGTGGGATCGGGCACCATTGCCGGTTTCTTAGAGGCGCTGCGCGACCGCGGCGGATGGGATCTGAGCCGTAGGCTCATTGCCCGGCCGTTTCCGCAGCCCTTGGCGGGCCGGGCGGCCGATCAAGCTAAATGGACGATGTTGCGCCATGAACTCGCGCGTCAGGCGGGCGCGGTGATATTCATCGGCGGAGCCAAAATAGACGGCGGGGACTTGGTAGTGGCTCGCGGGGTGATGGAGGAGTTCGAAATCGCGCGCGAGGCCGGCGTGTTTCTCTTGCCCATCGGGGCGAGCGGCGGCGCGGCCGCAGAGATCGCCGCTGCAATTCTCGGATCCAAGCTCCCGGCGATCGGGCCAGAGGCCGTCAGACCCACCGACGCGGAACTGCAATTGCTGATAGACGAGAGCGTCGAGCGAAAGGCCGTCCTCGAGTGCGTTGCCGCGATCCTCGAACGGGTCGGAAAGGCTGCATGAACCCCGGCAGGACCAGCGGCGCGCGGCGGTGATCACATCAAAGACTAACCAACTCAACGTCAGCTTTGGCAATTTTTGCGCCTATAGCCGTCAATCCACTATCGGCCCAACAGTGGACGCTCATTAAATGTCGGGCGACTGGCACTCCTGAAGCGCATCACCTTTTGTGACATGCACGACAGAGGCTTGCTTCAGGGGGTATAATTGGGGGTGTAAGCGAAAGTCTACATCAGCCAAAACCTCGGAAATCTGCCGCGTTTGCAGTCTTTTCGATTCCCGTTACCCGCTCCACCGCCCCCTTCCCGAAACGTCCGAGCTCCTAGTATCCGCTGTCATATGAGAGCTTTACCGGCACGTTGTCACCCGAGTCTCTGGTAGAGCGCATCGGGGACTGACTGGTAGCAGACGGGGCGGAGGAAGCGGTCGATGGCGAGGGTGCCGACGGAGGTGGAGC
>NZ_LSKG01000086.1:0-30408 GCF_001557005.1 Sphingomonas sp. CCH15-F11
CCGCCGGTGGCACGCGTGGACGCAAGCTGCCGCGCGGCGCGGGTGAGTCCGCACCCGTCGCCGCCCCGACCAACGCTGCCGATCCGGACGACGCGGTCCTCGAACTGAGCGAGGAAGTCCACGCGCCGCCACCCGCCGCCAGGCCCGCGGCACCGCGCCCCGCGCCCACGAAGGCGGGAGCCAGCGACTCCGTCAATGCGCGCCGGAACGGTGAGGCTGCGGCAGCCACAGCGGCACCGCTGCCTGCGGATGCGGCCGCGCCGGCGGCAGCGACGATCGTGTCGGATCAGGCGGCACGCGCGACCAGCCGTTCGCTGGAGGCATTGTCGCGCGTGATCGTCGCGCCGCAATCGCCGGCGGGCGAGACGCTGGAGGATCTGGTGCGCGACATGCTGCGCCCGATGCTTCGCGACTGGCTCGACGCGAACCTGCCCGAAATGGTCGAGGCGATGGTGGCGCGCGAAATCGCCCGGATCGCCGGCCGCAACGGCTGACGCGCTAACGCCGCGCTCTTGCCACGCCGCGCCGTCAGGCTATGGCGTGGCCGCCATGACCGAACTCGCCAAGACGTTTGACCCCGCGCAGATCGAGCGCCGCTGGTACACCCACTGGGAATCGAACGGGCTGTTCCGCCCCGAGCGGCCGGGTGCCGAGCCCTGGACGATCGTCAACCCGCCGCCCAACGTCACGGGCAGCCTGCATATCGGCCATGCGCTCGACAACACGCTGCAGGACATATTGGTCCGCTATGAGCGGCTGCGCGGCAAGGATGCCTTGTGGGTCGTCGGTACGGATCATGCCGGCATCGCCACCCAGATGGTGGTCGAGCGCCAGCTGAACGAGCGGCAGGACAAGCGCACAAATTACACGCGCGAGCAGTTCGTCGAGAAGGTGTGGCAGTGGAAGGCGGAAAGCGGCGGCCAGATCACCGGCCAGCTGCGCCGGCTGGGCTGTTCGATGGACTGGGCCAACGAACGCTTCACGATGGACCCGGGCTTCAGCAAGGCGGTGCTGAAGGTATTCGTCGATCTGTATCGTCAGGGGCTGATTTACCGGGACAAGCGGCTGGTGAACTGGGATCCCGCGCTCAAGACCGCGATCAGCGACCTCGAGGTCGAGGCGCGCGAAGTGCAGGGGCACATGTGGCACTTTAAATATCCGCTCGCGGGCGGCGAGACATATCGCCACGTCGAGCGTGATGCCGATGGCAATGTGACGCTGGATGAAGTGCGCAACTACATCTCGATCGCGACGACGCGCCCGGAAACGATGCTGGGCGACGGCGCGGTCGCGGTGCACCCCGATGACGAACGCTATCGGCCAATCGTCGGCAAGCTGTGCGAGATTCCGGTCGGTCCGCGTGCGCATCGCCGGGCGATTCCGATCATCACCGACAATTATCCCGACCCGGCCTTTGGGTCCGGTGCGGTCAAGATCACCGGCGCGCATGACGAAAACGACTATGCCGTGGCCCAGCGCAACGGCATCCCGATGTACCGGCTGATGGACGAGGTCGCCGCCATGCGGGCCGATGGCGTACCCTATGCGGAGGCGTCGGCCCGCGCGCAGGAGATTGCGACGGGCGCGCCCGCTACCGCGGCGGAGATCGACGCGCTCAACCTGGTGCCCGAGGCCTATCGTGGGCTCGACCGCTACGAGGCGCGCGAGCGCGTCGTCGCCGACATCGACGCCGAGGGCCTGATGATCAAGGTCGAGGCGAAGACGATCATGCAGCCGACCGGCGACCGATCGGGCGTGGTGATCGAACCGATGCTGACCGACCAATGGTATGTCGACGCCAAGACGCTGGCGCAGGGCCCGATCGAGGCGGTGCGCGACGGGCGCATCAAGATCGTCCCCAAGACGTGGGAAAAGACCTTCTTCAACTGGATGGAGAATATCCAGCCCTGGTGCGTGAGCCGGCAGCTTTGGTGGGGGCACCGGATTCCGGCGTGGTTTGCCGAAGATGGTCGCGTTCTCGTCGCAGAAACCGAGGCGGAGGCGCAAGCCGAGGCCGGCGAGGGCGTCACGCTTACTCGCGATGAAGACGTCCTCGACACCTGGTTCTCCTCCGCACTCTGGCCGTTTGCGACGTTGGGATGGCCGGGCGACACTCCCTCTCCCCTTGAGGGGAGAGGGTCGGGGAGAGGGGATGACGCTGCGAGCGACGCGGGTTCAGGGAAGGCCCCTCTCCCAACCCTCTCCCCTGAAGGGGAGAGGGCTATGCGCGCGCCCCAGCTGAACGGCCGTTACCCCAATGACGTGCTGATTTCCGGTTTCGACATCCTGTTCTTCTGGGATGCGCGGATGATGATGCAGGGGATGCACTTCATGGGCGATGTGCCGTTCCGCACGCTCTACCTGCACGGGCTGGTCCGCGCCGCCGACGGGCAGAAGATGTCCAAGTCGAAGGGCAATACCGTCGATCCGCTCGGCCTGATCGACCAATATGGCGCGGATGCGCTGCGCTTCTTCATGGCGGCGATGGAAAGCCAGGGCCGCGACATCAAGATGGATGTCGCCCGGGTCGAGGGCTATCGCAACTTCGCGACCAAGCTGTGGAACGCCACGCGCTTTGCCCAGGCGAACGGGATCGGCGCGTCGCGCAGCATCGCGCCGCCGCCCGCCACTCTGGCGGTCAATCGCTGGATCATCGGCGAGACGGTGGCGACGGTGCGCGCGCTGGATCAGGCGCTGGCCGACCTGCGCTTCGACGGCGCGGCCAATGCAATCTATCAGTTCGTGTGGAGCCGCTTCTGCGACTGGTATCTGGAGCTGATCAAGCCGGTCCTGTCCCCCGCGCCGGGCGAGCGCGGGGAGGGGAGCGTGGCGGATGAGACTCGCGCGGTCGCCGGCTGGGTGCTCGACCAGATCCTGGTGATGCTCCACCCTTTCATGCCGTTCATCACCGAGGAACTGTGGCACGCGCTGGGCGCGCGCGACGGCGAGCTGATCGTGGCGCACTGGCCGCAGGTGGACGGCGTCGAGGTGGATGCCGAGGCCGGGCGTGAGGTCGACTGGCTGATCCGGCTGGTCAGCGAAATTCGCGCGGCACGCACCGAACTGAATGTGCCGCCCAGCGCGCGGCTGTCGATGATCGTGCGTGACGCCGATCGCGCCACGCAGGCGCGGCTCGACAATCAGGCAGCCGCGCTGGCCCGGCTGGCGCGCGTGGATTTGGCCGGTGAGACGGGTGCTGCCGGCGGCGCGGCGCAGATTGTCGTCGACGAGGCCACCTATGTTCTCCCGCTCGAAGGGATCATCGATCTCGATGCCGAGCGCGCGCGGCTGTCGAAAGCAATTCTAGCCGCGCAGAAAGAACGGGATGCCTTGTCCGGCCGGCTGGACAATCCCAGTTTCGTCGCGCGGGCCAAGCCCGAGGCGGTGGAAAAAGCCCGCGCCGACCATGCCGAGAAGGCCGCCGAGGCCGAGCGGCTGGCGGCGGCGCTGGCCAGGCTGGGGTAGGAAAACATGAAGCTCGATCATCTGGTCATCATGGTCCGCTCGCTCGAAACGAGCCTGCCCTGGTATGACGTGATGCTGGGGCTGATCGGCTTCACCAAGTCGCGCGATCACGTCTGGGGCAATGAAGACGGGGTTTATATCGACCTGAAGCAGGCCGAGCCGGAGACGCGCGATTACGCGCGCTACGGCCCGGGGCTCAACCATCTCGGCTTCACCGCGCCGACGCTCGACGTCCTGCATGCCGTGCGCGCCGGCATGGCGGCCGCGGGGTTCGAGGTGCCCGATATCCAGGCGTTCGGCGACAGCACCGCGACCTTTTTCAAGGATCCGGACGGCATGCGTATCGAGGTCAGCCACTACCCCTGACCGACGGGCGTGCGCGTCCGCGATCGGCGAGGCGGCTTGCCACTGGCCGCGCGCTGACGCACAACCCGGCGCCATGAGCCACTATCCCGCGCTGCGCCTGCGGCGGACCCGCGCCACGCCGTGGAGCCGCCGCCTTCACGCCGAAACCCACCTTGCCGCCGCCGACCTGATCTGGCCGTTGTTCGTGACGTCGGGCGAGGGGGTGGAGGAGCCGATCGCATCGCTGCCCGGTGTATCGCGCTGGTCGGTCGATCGGATCGTCGATCGGGCACGAGAAGCGCGCGACGCGGGCATCGCGTGTCTGGCGCTGTTCCCGAACACGCCGCGCGAACTGCGCACCGATGATGCGGAGGAAGCCTGCAACCCGGACAATCTGATGTGCCGGGCGATCCGCGCGATCAAGGCGGCGGTGCCCGACATCGGCGTGCTGACCGATGTCGCGCTCGACCCCTATACCAGCCACGGCCATGACGGGCTGATCGACGCGGCGGGCTATGTGCTCAACGATGAAACCGCCGACGTGCTGGTGCGCCAGTCACTGAACCAGGCGGCGGCGGGGGCGGACATCATCGCACCCAGCGACATGATGGACGGGCGCATCGGCCTGATCCGCGCGGCGCTGGAGGCGGGCGGGCACGTCAATGTCCAGATCATGTCCTATGCCGCCAAATACGCCTCTGCCTTCTATGGCCCGTTCCGCGATGCGGTCGGCAGCCGCGGGCTGCTGCAGGGCGACAAGAAGACCTATCAGATGGATCCCGCCAATGCCGAGGAGGCGTTGCGCGAGGTGTCGATGGACCTCGACGAGGGCGCGGACAGCGTGATGGTCAAGCCGGGCCTGCCCTATCTGGACATCATACGCCGGGTGAAGGAGCGTTTTGAAGTACCTGTATTTGCTTATCAAGTGTCCGGCGAATATGCGATGATCGAGGCCGCGGCGGCCGCCGGGGCGGGGGATCGCGACGCGCTGGTGCTGGAGACGCTGATGGCGTTCAAGCGCGCGGGCTGCTCGGGCGTGCTGACCTATCACGCGTTGCATGCCGCGCGGTTGCTGCGCCCGTGATCCTGACCGAACGGTTGCACCTGCGCCCCTGGACCGAGGCGGACAAGCCGGTGTTCCACGCACTGGTCAACACACCGGCAATGATGGAACATTTCGGCGGGCCGGTGCCGGCCGAGCGGCATTACGCGATCATCGATGCCCAGATGGCGCAACAGGCCAAGTACGGACATTGCATGTGGGCCGCGACCCTGCGCGAAACGGGCGAGCTGGCGGGCGTGTGCGGCCTGCGCATCGGAGGCCATCCCGGCACGCCGGTGATGGGCGACCTTGAAATCGGCTGGCGCTTCGGTGAGCGGTGGTGGGGCCACGGCCTGGCGCGCGAAGCCGCGGCGGCGAGCATCGCCTGGGGCTGGGCCAACACCCCGCATCCCCGGATTTCGGCCTGGACGGTGATCGGCAATAGCCGGTCATGGGGGCTGATGCTGCGGCTGGGCATGGTGCGCCGTCCCGACCTCGACTTCCGCCATCCCGACTATCCGCCGGACAGCCCCCAGGCGGCGATGATCGTCTATGCGATTGATCGTCCGGTGGCCGCCGGCGCGAACGGCACGTAATGACCGATTCGATGACGGAGGCGGCGCCCGCGCCGAACGGGCCGGGCACCGCTGCGGTTCAGGGTAGCGCAGCGACGCGCCGGCTGTTCCTGGTCACGATCCTGCTGGGGTCGTTCCTGCTGTTCCTCGTCCAGCCGATGATCGCGCGGATGGCGCTGCCCCGGCTGGGCGGCGCGCCGGCGGTGTGGAACTCGGCGATGCTCGTCTATCAGGCGCTGCTGCTCGGCGGTTATGCCTATTCGCACGCGCTCGGCCGGATCACGATGGCACGCCAGGTCGTCGTGCATCTCGCGGTGCTGGCGCTCGCCGCGATCTGGCTGCCGATCGGCCTGGCGCGCATCGATCCGGCCGGGGCGGGGGAGCCCGTGCTGTGGGTGCCGCTGTTTCTCCTGGCATCGATCGGCCCGCTGTTCTTCGCGGTGTCGGCGCAGGCGCCGCTGATGCAACGCTGGTTCAGCGTCGCGAGCGGCGGCGCGGACCCCTATGCGCTCTATGCCGCGTCCAACGCGGGCAGCTTCGCGGGCTTGCTCGCCTATCCCCTGCTGGTCGAACCGGCACTGGCGCTCAGTGCGCAAAGCCGGCTGTGGAGCGCGGGGTATCTGCTCCTGATCGTGCTGGTCCTCGCTTGCGGCTGGCGCGCGCGCGCCGCCCCGATGGCCAGTGCGCCGCCGCCGGCGCGCGACGTGGCCGAAGCGGCCGGGCACCCGCCCACACGCCGCCGCATCCTGATGTGGATCGCGCTCGCGACCGTGCCGTCGGGGTTGATGCTGGCGACCAGCACCTTCCTGACCACCGACATCGTCGCCGTCCCGCTGCTCTGGGTGCTGCCGCTCGGGCTTTACCTCCTGAGCTTCACCGCAGCCTTTGCCGACCGGCGCGGGGTGGCGGACGCGATCACCAAATTCGCGCCGGTCGTCGTGCTCATCTTCGGCGGATTGATGATCGGCGGCAGCACGTCGCAGCCCTTCCTCAATGCGCTCATGGCGCTGAGCGTGCTGTTCGCGGTGGCAGTCGCGCTGCACACCCGGCTGTACGATCTTCGTCCCGGACCGCGCGGGTTGACCGGCTTTTACCTGGCGATGTCGGTGGGTGGGGCGCTGGGCGGGGTGTTCGCCGCGCTGATCGCACCGATCATCTTCGACTGGACCTACGAATATCCGCTGCTGATCATCGCCGCCGGGGCGCTCGTGCCGCAAAGCTGGCTGATCGATCCGGTCGCCCGGCTTTGGCAGGGATCGCGCCGCGCGGTCGCGCTGCGCACCGCATTCGTCGCCCTGCTTGTCACCGGGGTCGTCGCGGGCGGGCTGTGGTGGAGCGAAGGCATGGCGGGCGGTCCGGAGGCCGGCTTGCCCTTCGTCGCGCTGACCGTCATCGGGGTGCTGACCGTCGGGACGCGAATCCCGTTCCTGATCGTGCTGACCGGATCGTTGCTGCTGTTCGGCGGGTTCCAGTCGCTGTGGCTGAGCTGGCAGGGCGATATCCGCACGCGCAGCTATTTCGGGGTCTACACGGTCGAACAGGACGGCTTTCGACGCCAGCTGTCGCACGGGACGACGCTGCACGGCGTCCAGCTGACCGGATCGGCCGATCGCGAACGATGGCCGACCAGCTATTATCTGCCGCGATCGGGCGTCGGTCGCGCGCTGCTCGCCGCGCCCGAGCTTTATGGTCGGGAAGCCCGGATCGGGGTGGTTGGGCTCGGTGCCGGCACGCTCGCCTGCTTTGCCCGGCCGGGCCAGCACTGGCGCTTTTTCGAGATCGATCCGGCGGTGGTGCGACTGGCGCGCGACGACGGCCGCTTCACCTTCCTGTCGCGCTGCCAGCCGTCGGCACAGATCACGCTCGGCGACGCGCGACTGTCGCTCGAGGCCACCCGGACGGCCAGCCTCGACCTGCTCGTCCTCGACGCCTTTTCTTCGGATGCGGTGCCGATGCACCTGATGACGCGCCAGGCCTTCGCGACCTATGCCCGCGTCCTGCCGCGGCGCGGCGCGCTGCTCGTCCACATTTCGAACCGCTATCTCGCGCTGGCGCCGGTGATCACGGCAACCGCGGCGGGTGGCGACTGGTATGCCGCGCGGCTGATCCATCGTCCCGGCGCGGAGGAGGAAGCGGGTGCCGTTTCCGACTGGATCGTGCTGACCCGCGATCCCGAGACGCTGGCGACCCTGATGGCGGAGGGGCCGTGGGAACCGCTGGCGAACCGCAAGCGGGTCCAGGCATGGACCGATGACTATGCCTCGATCCTGCCGGTGCTGCTGGCGCTGCACCCGGACATGAATCGCTAGGGCAAGCGACCGGTCTCAGGCCGTGGCGAGCATCGCTTCGACCTCGGTCACCCGCGCCCGTTCCGCCGCCGCGCGCCGCGTCGCATCCTCGTAGAGCGACTGGAGCGCGGGATAGGGCATCGCGCCCGCAGCCGCGCGGTCGATGATCGACCGTTCGATATCGGCGACCAGGCCGCTGGTCGCCGCGCGCAGGACGTCAAGCTCGCCCAGCGCGACCTGCGCGGCCAGCCACGGTTCACTGCCGGCGTCCGCGCCCTGCGCCTCCGCGGCCAGCTGCGCCGCCCGATCTGCCTGGGCGGCAAAGACGCGCGACGCTTCGTCCAATCGTGCCGCGAGGGCCGTGACCTGCTGGTCGAGCGCGGGATCGGGCGCCGCAGGCACGGGCTCGCGCATCGGTTCCGCCGTATCAGCCGACTCGATCGCGCGCGGCAGCAGCGACGGATAGCCGTCGCCCGCGCGCTTGGCACAGCCCGCCGTCAGGGCGACAAGAGCGACCAGGATGAGTTGTGCGCGCATGGCCACGCGCTTAGGCGGCGGAAATTATCCGTGCAACAGGGTTGCGCTCCCGTCGACAGCCTTCTATGTGCCCACTTCCCGCGCGCCCGTAGCTCAGCTGGATAGAGCATCAGACTACGAATCTGAGGGTCGGACGTTCGAATCGTTCCGGGCGCGCCAATTTCTTCCCGCCATTTCGACGGATTTTGTCGGGCCGATATTCGGGCGTGTCGGCTGACCCGAGGCGTGACCGCGGGGTATCCGCTGGACGCACCGTTTTCAGCACATCAGGACTGCGGCAGGCCCCAGCTCCGGACAAAGCTGTCGACGTGATCGCTCGCGAACGCGTCGAGTTGGAGCGGCCGCACCGCAGCGCCGCCAAGCGGGCGTTGATGGAGCACCGCGATCAGCACCGGCGAGATCAGCTGGATCGCGGCGAGGCGCGTGTCGCCACCGCGCATCTCGCCCCGCGCGACATGCGCCTCCAGCCGCGCCTCAGCCGCCTCGATCATCGGTTCGAGCAGGTTGGCGACGAATGCGGGCCCGACGGTCGGATGGCCCAGGCCCTCGGCGAGCCCGCTGGCGATCATCCGGTCCAGCCCGGCATGGACCAGACCACCGGCCAGATGCCCGACCGCGTCGCGCATCGATGTCGCAAAGTCGCCGGTCGGGCGCGCCATCACCGCGAGCGGCTCGGCCCCCTGGCTCTTCTCGTCCTCCATCAGCGCGCGGATCACGTCGTCGCGCCGTCCGAAATGGTGCGTCAGGCTCGACAGACTGACGCCGGCGGCGGCGGCCATGTCGCGCCACGATGCCGGCCCCGCGCCGCGATCTTGAAGGCGGGCGCGGATGCGGTCGAGCAGCTCCGCCCGCCGCTTTGCCGTCGCGCGGTTCGGCGTGCCGACCATCCTAGGCATGTATCACTTGAACCAAACTAACGCTCATGCATTATGACGCTTGATCCAGTCTAGCGACGCTGCGGCCAATGCCAAGTGTCATCGAAAGCGAGGGCGTGACGACATGATCGGGTTTCATTTCGCGCGATGGTCGCCGGGGGTGGGGGAGGCGCGTGGCCGATGAACGGCGAGACGCTGCTGCGGCTGGCCTATACGGCCAATATCCTCATCCTGCTGCCCGTCGTGATCGCGCTGCACATGCGCGGCACTGCGGCGGTGTTCGGTCCCGGGGTCCCGGATTCGGCGGCGCTGCGGCTGCTCGTCGCCGCGTTATGGGGCGCCATCCTCCTGTGTTCGGTCGTCGGCCTCGCCTGGCCGCGTGCAATGGCGGGCGTCCTGGTGCTCCAGGTCATCTACAAGACCGCGTGGCTGCTGACCTTCGTGTTGCCGGCGTGGCGCGCGGGCGCGCCCGTGCCGTGGGGTCCGGCGCTGACCTTCCTTCCCATCGTCCTTTTCTGGCCCGTCATCCTGTTGAGGAGCCTGCCATGACCGAACCATTCGATCTTGTCCGCGTCGCGCTGGTGATCGTCGCCGCGCTCGCCCAGGCCGTCATGGCCAGCTGGCCGCAGTTGCGCGGCTGGGAAAAGACGGTGCCCGAACGGTCGGAGCGCCAGCATCTGCCGATCGTGCCATGGGCACCGTTCTTCACCATCTGGGCGGTGATCTTTGCCGCGAGCTTCGGTTTCGCGGTGTGGCACACGCTCAACCCGTCCGACCCGCTGATGCGCGCGCTCGGCTGGCTGGCGGTGGCCGCGTGGACGCTGAACACCGCGTGGGAGTGGCATGTGGCCAGGCGCGACATCGATTGGACCAGCGTCGGGCTGATCGCGGCCGCACTCGTGACGCTGCTCGCGGCGGTGTGGACGATCGCGGTGGCCGGGCCGCTTTCGGGCTGGGCGTTCTGGCTCGGCGCAGCACCGCTTCTGCTTCTCGCCGGGTGGATCTCGGCCGCGACCTGGGTGAACCTGGGTTCGACGCTGAAGTGGAGCGGGGTTGCGGTCCGAACCGACTGGCAGCTGGCGCTGCTTGGGGCGGCGGGCGCGCTGGGGACCATCGTGGCATGGTCGTCGGGGGCGCTCATCTATGCAGGTGCCATTGCCTGGGCACTGGCCGGCATCGTCGTCCAGAACCTGGTTCGCGATCGCAACGTCGCCATCGGGGCGAGCGCCGCGACGCTGATCCCGGTCGTGCTCGGCGCCGCGCTCGCCGGCGGCTGAACGCGAAAATCCGAGCGTCTCGATCAGGCGGCGGCTTCGGCCTCGTCCGAAGCGCCACAGGTGCGCAGGATCGTGCCGCCCTCTAACGAGGACATCGCCGCTGTCGCCGCAGCCGCGTTGCTGGATCCGGAGACGCATGGCGGACGCCGCTACAGCCCGACGGGGCCGGAGCTGCTGTCGACGCGCGACATGGCCGCGATCCTGACGCGGGTGCTCGCGCGCAAGGTGCGGGCGGTCGAAATGCCGATGTGGCTGTTCCTGAAGGCTGCGCGCATGCAGGGCGTGCCCGCCAACGAACTGAGCGGCTTCGGATACTGGGTGCGCGATCACGCCCAGGGCGCCTTTTCATTCCGCGCGCCGACCGACGACGTGCGGCGCGTCACGGGCCGCGCGCCCGAAAGCTTCGACACCACCGCCCGGCGCTATGCCGCGCTTCCCGAAGCCCGTCGCAGCTTCGGCGCAAGCGCACGCGCCTGGACCGACTTCATGCGGACCCCGATGATGCCGGGCTATGACCTCGACGCCTTCGACCAGCGACTGCGACTCAGCCGTCCTGCCGATTCGCGCTTTGCGATGGAGGATGCCGGCTGGCGCGCGCTCAGATCCGCGCAGGTCGACGAAGGGAGCGAAGGCGAGGTCCTTCGCGTCGGTGAAGCAGCATGACCGGGGGCGAGGCGAGCGGATATATGTCCGCGCCCTGACGGCACAGCATCGACAGCGCAGCATCCGCAAGCGTGCCGGTCGCGGGCTGCGTGCCGGCGACCCCTGGCTGGCCTGCGCCGGTCCTTTGCCGATGGCGCTTTTCCTGTGCGGGCGGATAGGCCATGTTCGCGCTCCCTCGAGCGGCGGGAGCGCGCGTTGACATATGCCGAATTGAGCACCGCGCGGCGCTGGCTGCTCTTCGCGCTCGTCATCACCGCGGGCATCCTCAATCTGGTCGACCGCCAGATCATCGCGGTGCTGAAGCCCGTGATCTCGAAGGATCTCGGCTGGACCGACAATGATTACGGGACGCTCGCCGCCTGGTTTCAGGGCGGGGCGGCGGTCGCGTTCCTTTTCACCGGCTGGATCGCGGACAGGCTGGGGGTCAAATGGGCCAATCCGCTCGGCGTCGCCGCCTGGTCGATCGCCGCGATGCTGCACGGCTGGGCACAGAGCACCGTACAGTTCGTGATGGTCCGCGTGGCGCTGGGCGCGACCGAAGCGATGGGCACGCCCGTCGGCATCAAGTCGATCGCCGCCATCCTGCCCCCGGCGCTCAGATCGAGCGGCTATGGCGCCATGAACGCGGCCAATTCGATCGGCGCGATCCTGGCACCACTGGCCATTCCGTTAGTCGCACTCAGCTTCGGCTGGCGGGCGACCTTTGTCGCGGCGGGCATGGTCGGCATCCTGTGGGCCGGCATCTGGCTGGTTGCGACCCGCGGCTTGAGTCTCGGCGCGCCGGCGCGCACCGCACCGGCGGCGGCAGCGTCCGCCGCCGCGACGCCCGATCGCTACGGCCCGATCCTGACCGAGCGTCGCACCTGGGCGATCGCGGTAGCCAAGGTGCTGTCGGATGCGACATGGTGGCTGATGCTGTTCTGGCTGCCCGATTTCTTCAATCGCGAGTTCGGCCTGTCGGGCGTTGCGCTGGGCGTGCCGCTGGCCATCGCCTATTCGGGCGCAGCGGCGGGATCGCTGCTCGGCGGCGGTATCTCGACCCGCCTGCTCCAGCGTGGCTATGGCGTGAACGCGGTGCGCAAGGGGATCATGCTGTGCGCCGCGCTGCTCGTTCTGCCGGTGCCGGTCGCGCTCACCGCCCACAGCTATCCGCTGGCGATCGCGATCATCGCACTGACGCTTGCCGCGCACCAGGCGTTCTCGACCAACCTGTTCGCGCTGATCGCGGACGTCGTGCCGCAGGAGAAGGTCGGCCGCGTGACCGCGTTCGGCGCGTTCAGCGGCAATATCGGCGGTCTGGTGATCGCCAAGGTCGCCGGGCTCGTGCTTTCGGCCGGGCTCGGCTATCTGCCGCTATTCGGCTTTGCCGCCATATCCTATCTGCTGGCAGTCGGGTGGATCCAGCTGCTGGTGCCGGTGATTCGCACGGTGGACGGCCCGCCCGGTGCGCGCGAGATTGTGCCGACGCACTAGTAGGCGCAGTTGGAGGGCGCGATAGCGTTTCTATATTCCTATCGGACGAATAGGATTTACAAGGCCGGATGGCTTGCAAAGGGAGGGTGTCATGATGAACCGCAAGGGATTTTCGCGGACCGCCGCGTTGATGGCGAGCTGCACGATATTCGCGTTGCCGGCATGGGCGCAGCAGGCCGATACGCCTGATC
Source organism: Sphingomonas sp. CCH15-F11 (assembly GCF_001557005.1). Taxonomy (NCBI): domain Bacteria; kingdom Pseudomonadati; phylum Pseudomonadota; class Alphaproteobacteria; order Sphingomonadales; family Sphingomonadaceae; genus Sphingomonas; species Sphingomonas sp. CCH15-F11. The sequence goes on from NZ_LSKG01000086.1 coordinate 12,732, forward strand.
CGGCCGAGGAGAATGTCGCGGCCGACATCGTCGTCACGGCGCAGAAGCGCGAGGAACGGCTGCAGGACGTGCCGATCGCGGTCTCGGTCGTTTCGGGCGATCTGCTCGACCGCCAGGGCGCGGTTTCGCTCGAGAATGCGCAGTATCTCGTCCCCACGCTCAATTTCCGCAAATCGGGTACGACGATCAATCAGTCGCTGTTCCTGCGCGGCGTCGGTACCTCGACCTTCTCGATCGCGGGCGAGCCGTCGGTTTCGACCGTCGTCGACGGTGTCGTCTACAGCCGCGCGGGCGAAGCGTTCAGCGACCTGATCGACATCGAGCGGCTCGAGGTGCTGCGCGGGCCGCAGGGAACCCTGTTCGGCAAGAACGGGTCGGCCGGCGTGGTCAACATCGTCACGCGGCGACCAGGCAATGAGCTCGGCGGCTATGTCGAGGGCGCGTTCTACTTCGACCAGGGCAACGAATATCGCGTGCGCGGCGCGCTGGACGTGCCACTCGGCGCGAACATCTCCAGCCGCTTCACGGGCTTCTACGGCAATTACGAAGGCAATCTGTTCAATCGCGCGGTGAACACGCGCGTCAACGGATATGAGCATTACGGCGTGCGCGGCATGATTGTCGCCGAACCGACCCCGGACCTGACCTTCACGCTGATCGCCGACTGGCGCCAGGCCAAGGATGATTGCTGCGCCGAGCTGATCGGGACCGCGCCGACCGGCGCCGCGGGCGCACTGCTCAATCCCGCCAACGTGCTGCCGACACCGCGCGGCGATGAGACGCGCGAGGTCAATCAGAACCTGGTCACGGCGACCAACGAGGAAAGCTATGGCGCGTCGCTTCAGGTCGACGCGACGCTCGGCGGGCTCACCGTCACCTCGATCACCGCTTGGCGGCGGTACGACAATGAGGAGATTCGCGACGGCGACTGGCTGGACCAGGCCTATGTCGGCGTCCCGCAGCTGCACGACATCGGCCCGCAGACGGGCGAGACGTTCACCCAGGAAGTCCGGCTGGCGTCGCCGGGCGGCGAGACGATCGATTACACGCTCGGCTTCTTCTATTCGAATGCGGAGACCGAGCGGACCTTTACCCGCAACGTCATCTCCTGCACGCGCACGCCCGCGCCCACTACGCTGACGCCGTGCACCGCGCCGGGTACGGTCATCACCCGGCCGAACGGATCGGCAACGTTCGGATCGACCTTCAGCAACCTGGCGCTGTTCGGCCAGGCGACGCTGAACCTGACCGAGCGGCTGCGGCTGATCGGCGGGTTTCGCTACACCTATGACCAGCTCGAGGTGTTCCACCGCCGTGTGTCGCCGCTGACCGGTCCCGGCATCGCCGCCAGTTTCGGCCCGTTCAACGGCAAGACGACGAACAACGACGTGTCGGGCCGCGCCGGGGTCCAGTTCGACATCGTGCCCGAATCGGTCGCCTACGCGACCTATTCGCGCGGCTACAAGGGCCCGGCGTTCAACGTGTTCTTCAACCTCGGCGCGACCGGCACCAACGTCATCGAGCCCGAGACCGCCGACAGCTACGAAATCGGCCTGAAGAACAGCCTGTTCGGCGGTCGCCTGGTCATCAACCTCGCCGCCTATTACGCGAAATACGAGAATTTCCAGGCGAACAACCCCGATCTGGTCGAAGGGGTGGTGGTCACCCGCTTCACCAATGCCGGCACGATTTCGACACGCGGCGGCGAGCTCGACTTCCTCTGGAGCCCGGCGCGCGACGTCAGCGTCTCCGGCGGCGTCGCCTATACCGATGCGCGCGTCGACCGCTTCCGCGTTCCGACCAGCGGCAATGTCGTCAACGTCGTCCCCGACGGCACCAGCCTCGCCTATGCGCCCGACTGGAAGGCATCGGTGGCGGGCGACTGGCGCATCCGCACCGGCGGCGCGATCGATATCGGCGTCAATGGCCAGGCGGCGTGGCAGACCGAGCAACTGTCGCAATTCGACGCCAGCGCCGCCGTCCGCGCGGTGACGACGATCGAGGAATATGCGCTGGTCGATCTCGCCGCGTCGATCATCGATGCCAAGGACCGCTTTCGCGTCACGTTCCAGGTCAAGAACCTGTTCGACCAGAGCTTCGCGAGCGCAATCACCTCGGGCGGGCCGGGCGGCAGCTTCCGCTACATCATCCCGCGCGAGGCGGATCGCTATTTCGGGTTGATCGGCCGGGTCAACTTCTGACCCGGCGGCGCCGGGACCGGCGCGCGCGTTCGCGGATCAGCCGACGAACGCGCGCTCGACCACGAACTGGCCGGGGTTGCTGCGCGTCCCTTCGCGCAGTCCCATGCCCTCCAGCAGTCCGATCATCTCCGCATTGAAGGCGATCGACCCGCAGATCATCCAGCGCGCCTCGGCATGTTCGGCCTCGCTCAAGCCCATGTCCGCGCCAAACCGGCCGTCGCGGATGCGGTCGGTGATGCGGCCCTGTGTGTGGAACGCGCCGCGCGTGACGGTCGGGTAATAGGTGAAGCGGTCGCGCAGCATCTCGCCGAAGATCTCGTCATTCTTGATCTCCTCGCCCAGGAATTCGCTGTAGGCGAGTTCCTCCTTCTGGCGCACGGTGTGCGCGACGACGATGTGGCCGAAACGTTCATGCGTCTCGGGATCGCGCAGGATCGACATGAACGGTGCAAGGCCGGTGCCCGTGCCGATCATCATCAGGTGCTTGCCGGGTTCCAGCGCGTCGGCGACGAGCGTGCCGGTGGTCTTGCGCCCCATCAGGATATGGTCACCGACCTGAAGGTGCTGGAGGCGCGAGGTCAGTGCGCCGTCGGCGACCTTGACCGAAAAGAATTCGAGGTGATCCTCCCACGCCGGGCTGACGATCGAATAGGCGCGCAGAAGCGGCCGCCCGTCGGTGCCCGCCAGACCGATCATCACGAACTCGCCCGACGTGAAGCGAAAGCTTTGCGGCCGCTCGACCCGGAAGCTGAACAGTCCGGGCGTCCAATGGTGCACCCAGGTGACCTTCTGGAGGAACAGCCCCTTGGCTTCGGCCAGGGCTTCCATGGTGGCGAATTCGGTCATTGTTGGGTTCCAGGTCGTGGGCAGGTATCGGTTGAATGCACAAGGCGCGGGCGGATGGGGTCGCTTAACGATCAATCGCGGCTTCCGGAATGGGAAAGTGATGTTGACCCCCGCCAGGCGCAAGGGCGGACCGGTCGATCGCGCCCGCAAAGGCGGAAGACCGTCACCGACACGGTGAGGCGCGGCACGCGTTACGCCGCAAAACGCGCGCGTTTCGGGTTGACCCGGGGAGCGGACAGGATCACTGTCCGGCCCAGCAATCGACCATGAGCAGATGGGGCTCGCGCGCCATGGTCGAAATCGGGTGTCACCCACGCTGAACAGGGGGAATGATGAACGCGTGTCGAATGGCGGCGCTGTTCAGCTTGTGGCTTGCGTCCCCGGCGCTGGCCCAGACGACGGTTCCCGTTCCGCAATCGTCGGTGCCGACGCGCGACCAGCTCCAGGTGCCGGTGCCCGAACGTGCGCCGTCGCGTGCGCGGGTGGATGCGCGCGAGAGCATCGACAGCCCGGCCTGTCCGTTGCTCGATTCGCCGCTGCGCATCGATATCAATCGTGTGCGCTTCATGCCCGTCGGTCGACCCGCGATACCGGCCGAAATCCAGCAGCTGCTCGATCAGGTCGATCTGCCCGCCACCGGCAACCAGCCGATCAGCAATGTCTGCATCATCCGCGATCGTGCCAATGCCCAGCTGCGGCGCGGCGGCTATATCGCGTCGGTCCAGATCCCGCCGCAGGAGGTGGCGACTGGCGAGCTGCAGCTGGCGGTCGTGCTCGCCCGGATCAGCGAAGTTCGGGTGCGCGGCGAACCGGGTCCGCACCGGGCGTTGCTGGAGCGCCAGATCGCCCGAATCCGGGCGCTCGATCCGCTGCGTGAAGCCGATATCGAGCGGCTGCTGCTGCTGACCGGCGACGCGCCGGGGCTCGACATCCAGCTCTCGCTGCGGCCGGCGGGCACCGGGCCGGGCGAGGTGATCGGCGATCTGCTGATCCAGAGCAGCGCCTTTGCTGTCTATGGCAACGTCCAGAATTACGGCGCGCGCCAGCTGGGGCGGGAAACCGGGTACCTGCGCGGCGAGCTTTACGGCGTGCTCACCGGCAGCGACGTGCTCTACGCGGTCGCGTCAAGCTCGCTCGATTTCGATTCGCAGCAGCTGGTCCAGCTCGGCTACACGACTGGAATCGATGGGGCAGGGACGACCATCGGGCTGCGGGGAACCTATGCCTGGTCGCGCCCCGACCTCGATACGCTCGACCTGCGATCCGAATCGCTGATCGTCGGCGTCGACGTGACCCGGCCGCTGCTGCGTTCGGTGCGCGCGAACGCGGCGATCGGGCTGGGGGCGGAATGGCTCGACCAGCGCACGCGCGTGTTCGGCGGACCGACCGTGTCGCCGCTCAATACCGACAAACTGCGCATCATCTACGCACGCCTGGACAGCAGCTATCGCGTGCCCGACCCCCTTGCCGGCACGCTGTTCAACCTCGTGACTAGCGTCGAGGTGCGCAAGGGCGTCGCGATTCTCGGCGCGTCGCGTCCCGGGGAAATCCGGGCCGACGGCGCGAGCCTGTCGCGGTTCGAGGGCGACCCGCAGGCGACCGTGGTGCGCGGCGCGGCGAATGCGGAGATCGCGGCCGGCCCGATCTTCTCGGTGCTGGGCAGCGCGCGCGGGCAGTGGGCGAACCACCCGCTTCTCAATCTGGAAGAGTTCACGATCGGCAACCTGGCGATCGGGCGCGGTTACGATCCCGGATCGAATGCGGGCGACCGCGCCGCCGCGGTGCGCGGTGAAATCCAGGCGCGCCTGCCGCTCGACCTCCCGGTCGCGATCCGCCTGCTCGCCTTTGCCGACGCCGTGTGGCTGTGGAACCTCGACAGCGGCACGACGGAGGCGGAACGGACGCTCACCTCGTTCGGGGGCGGCGTGAACGTCCAGCTGCCCGGGCTGCTGTCGCTCGACATATTGTACGCCGTGCCGCGCGACCGGGCGCTTTCGTTCGATCCCGAACCGCCGCCGGCGCGCTTGCTCGTCTCTCTCACCGCAAGGTTCAGTCCCTATGTCCGTTGAGTTCGCGATGCGTACCGATCGCGCGGCATGGCTGCGCACGACGGCACTGGCCGGGTGGCTGCTGTCGGCGAGCGTACCGGCATTCGCGCAGGCGCTGCCCACGCCCGGCGACGCGATCCGGAACACCGCGAGCGGCGGCGACATCGCCATCATTGCGAACCCGACGCCGGCGACGCTGCAGGTCGACCTGCGCGCGCGCAACACGGTCATCGAATGGGCGGGCTTCAGCGTGCCCGAGGGGAGCACCGCCACCTTCCGCGACGGGCGCGCCGACGGCATCGCCGGCACCAATCCGATCGCGGTGCTCAACCGGGTGGTGGCGACACCCGCCCCCACGCCGACACCGTCTCCCAACTTCAGCGAATCCTTTTCCACCTTTGCCGCGCCAGCCGCAGCCGCGGCCGCGCCGGGCAGCGCGCCCGCGATCAGCCAGATCCTGGGCGCGCTCAATTCCGATCCGAACGTCTCGGTCTTCCTGATCAACCCGACCGGCATCCTGTTCGGTCCGAACGCGAACGTTTCGGTTGGTGCGCTCGTGGCGAGCACCCTGGCGCTCAGCGATACGGAATTCTTCGGCACCGACGGGTTCGACTTCACTGGTGGAAGCGGCTCGATTCAGGTCGATGTCGGGGCACGCATCACGGCCGCGTCGACGCTGACCACGGGGGCGGTCGCGCTGATCGCGGCGGCGATCGATACGCGCGGGACGCTGTCGGCCAGCGGCGATGTTGCGATCGTCAGCGCGAGCGACGTCAATCTGGTGTTCCAGCCCGGCAGCCCGCTGTCGCTGACGATCCAGCGCGGCACGGCGCTGAACGCGCCAATGGTCGCGCGCGGCACGATCGCGGGCCGCAACGTGCTTTTCGCCGCCGCGACGCAGGCGACGGTGACCGAATCGATCCTCGACATCCAGTCGCTGGTGACCGCGACGACCGCGACCGCCAGCGATCGCGGCGTGATCCTGGCGGCGGGGCCGACCAGCGTGCCCGGCGGCCGCGTTGCCTTTGCCGCGGGTCCGACGACGGGCGGCGTGGTCGACGTGACCCTGGGTGGCAGCCTGAACGCGTCGGGGACGGCGGGCAACGTCACCCTGCTGACCAATGGCGCAATCGGCGCACCCGGCAACGCGGTGGCGATCGACGCGGGTGGGAATGTGACCGTGCGGCCGTCGCGGGGTACGACGCAATTGGGCTCGATCGCCGCGGGCGGTGACGTGTCGATCGTCGTGCCCGGCGCGCTGGAGATCGCGACAGTGGCCGGCAACGATGTTGCGATCGTCGCGGGCAGCATTGCGGGGGCGGGCGGTGGTCCGGGGACCGACATCACCGGTCGCGGCGCCGTCGATCTGGACCTGGCGGGTTCCGCGACGCTCGGGGCGGTCGACGGGACGACGAGCGTGACCATCACGGCACCGGGTGGCGACGTGCGGACGACGCGCCTGCAGTCCGCGGGGACGATCGAGGCGGTGGCGCGCGCGCTCGATCTCGGTACGATCGGTGGCAGCGACGCGTTGCTCACCGCGCAGGCCGGCGACCTGGTCATCGCCGGCGGGACGGTGACCGATGCCGTGCTGAGCGCCGCGAACGACCTTCGCATTACCGGCACGCTGACCTCGAACGGGACGACCACGCTGATCGCGGCCGACGCGATCGTCGGCGGGTCGGTCGTCGGCGCCGGATCGCTGAGCGCATTCGCGACCACGATCGACGCGACCGAATTGTCGGGTGCGGCGGGACTGTCGACCAATTCGGCCAGCCTGACGCTCGACCGGGCGTCGGCGACGGCGGGCAGCGGGTCGCTGGTCACGACCAACGGCGCACTGGCGATCGGATCCGGCCAGTTTGCGCGCCTGTCGCTCGACTCGGCGGCGGACCTGACCATCGGCGGGTCGATCATCGTCGACGCCGATGCGCGGCTGGTAGCCGCGAGCGCGATCGACGGCGGCGGCGTCCGCAGCGGGACGACGCTGGACATCGCGGCCGGCGGGCGGATCGATGCCGACGAACTTGCGGGGGCAAGTGCGGTGACGATCACCGCCGACGCCGTCGTCGCAGACGTGCTCGAGTCGGCCAACGGCACCGTGCGCGCGACCGCGCTCGGTGGCGGCTTGGCGGTCGGGTCGGCCGTGGCGGGGGGCGACCTGGCCCTCGAAGCGGCGGCCGGCGTGACGCTGCGCGGCAATGCGACGGCGGGGGGCGACCTGACGCTGCGCGGGAGCGAGGCGACGCTGGGCAATGAGGGCGTGGCGCTTCAGCAGGCCGGCGGGCAGGTCCGCGTCGACACGACGGCGGGCGCGATCCGCGGGCTCGGCAGCCTGACCCTGCGTTCGAATGCGGACGGGGTCGGTGGCGAGCCGGTTCGCCTGAACGCTGCGACGCGCATCGATTTCGCCGCCACCACCGCGATCGAGAGCGGCGGGCGCGCCGGCGACTTTCTCCTGCAGCGCGGCGACGCGGGTGCGGCGCTGGCGCTGGGTGCCGTGTCGGTGCGCCGGATCGGGGACGGCACGCTGGTCAATGGCGGCGATATCGTCTTCGGTGGCCCGGTGGTCCTGACCGACGGCCTGACGCTGACCTCGACCGCCGGCGCGGTCAGGCTGGGCAATGTGACGATCACCGGCCCGGCCGGACTGACGATCAATGCTGCCGACGCGATCGGGATCGGCGATGTCGCCGCGCGCGACCTGTTCCTGCGCGGGGCTTCGGTCAATGGCGGTACCCTGGATATTGCGAACGATGCCGATATCGCGGCGTCTAACGGTGCCTTGCTGCTCGCGGGCGGGCGGGTCGGCAACCAGCTGCGCCTTGCCAAGGCGGGAACGACCGGAAGCCTGACGATTGCCGGCGCGCTGCAGGCGGCGGCGGCGCCGGGCTCGACGGCCGATGCGATCGTCACTTCGACCACCGACGCCCGGATCGACACGCTGCGAAGCGTCGGCGGGAATGTCGAGGTCACGGCAAGCGGCGCCGTCACCGGTGCTGCGGCCGGGCGCGGCGCAACGCTTCGGGCCAACGCCGCGACCGGCAGCCTTCGCGTAACGGCGGGCGGTGCGCTGACCTTGGCCGGGTTCGACGCGGGTCGCGATGTCGCGCTGACCACCACTCAGGCGCTTTCGGTTACCGGCGACGTGACCCTGGGCGGCAGCCTGACGCTGAGCGGCGCGACCGTTGCCCTGGGCGGCGGCACGAAGTCGGCGGCCGGGGCGATCGACATCACCGCGTTGTCGGGCGGGATCAGCGCGGATGCGGGTGCTCGGCTGATCGCGGACAGCGACGGCGCGGGCGGGGGCGACATGACGCTGCGATCGGCGGCGGCGATCGCGCTGGGCGGCACGACCCTGCTGGGTGGACCGGCCCGCCAGTCGAACATCCGGCTCGCGCTTGGCCCGGGTGCGCCGCTGACGCTGGGCACGGTCGCGGCGCGCAGCCTGACCTCGCTCAACGCCAGTGGCGGCGCGGCCGGGCTAGACACGACCGGGACGGTGACTATCGACACGCTCAGCCTCGTCGATGGCTTTACCGTCGGCCGCACGCAGCAGCCGGCCGCGCTGACCATCGGCACGCTGACCAGCAGCGCTGGCGGCGTTTCGCTGTCGTCGCCGCAACTGCGCGTGGGCAGCGTGACGGCGGCGGGCGACGTGACGATCGAAACCGCGGGCGAACTGCGCTTCGACGCGATCCGCGCACCCGGGCGGCTGGTTTCGATCGGCTCGAGCGACATCGCGATCGGCCAGGCGATCGCCGCCAGCGAGGTGCGGCTGATCAATCGCGGCACGGCGAACCGCGTCCGCATCGGCGGCGTGCCGGAGGGCAATGCCGCGGAGTTCAACGCGGCCGCCGCGCCGCTCTATGCGCTGACCAACGAGGAGATCGCACGGATCGATGCCGCGACGCTCCGCGTGGACGCGGGCGGGCGTGACCTGATCGTCGGCGACGCGACTTTTGGCGCGACGGCGGGCAGTGCAGCGGTGTCGTTGTGGAACCGCGGGCGGATCGACGTGCTCGGGCGGCTCGAGGTGACCGGCGGCGCATCGGCGCGGACGTTGCAGGTGGGTGGCGACGGCAGCGATACCGGCATCGCGTCGGTGATCCGCGTCGCGCCGCGCCCCAGCGGAGGCGGACGGATCGTGGCGGAGGGCGGGCGCGTGCTGCTGGCCGGCGGCCGCATCGGCGTCGGCTATGACCGCGATTTCCAGATGCTGCTGGGCCTGGCACCGGGCAGCACCGCCACGCCGACGACGCAGCAGGTCAATGACCAGCTCGTCGCGCGATCCAACTCGTCGCTCTACATCGCGACGCTGGCCGGCGAAGCGCCCTATGTCGACACCGTGCTGGTCCGCGCCGGGACGCTGGCGGTCCGCTATGCCGACTTCGCGCTGTTCCAGAATACGGGGCTGCCGGGGCTGACATCGGGCATCGACCTGACCGGATTGAGCGGCGTCACCACGCTCCAGATCGGCGCGACCGCGGGCGTGACGCCCAACAGCTTCGCCTTTTTCGGCGCGATCAACGGCGTTTCCGGACGGGCGACCTCGCTGCTGGGAGCGGAAAGCATCAGCCTCGATTCGCTGGTCGATCGCGGCGGCGCGCGCGCCAATGGCTGTCTGATCGGGTCGGCCGGGGGCGGGTGCCTGTCTGCCTCGCTGGCGCAGCCGCAGCTGCTGCGCGTCGAGAACAATACCGAGATTTTCGGAAGCAGCGCGGCGCTGACCCTGCTGTTCGACCCGCTGGTCGGATCGAACAACGAATCGCTGTTCGCCGACATCGTCGGGCTCGACATCGCGCCCGGCGGGGCAACCGCGGAGCCCGCGCCACCGCCCGAATGTCCGCCCGGAAGCCAGGCCTGTCCCGCGGAGCCCCAGCCATGATCCGCCGTCTCGCGATCCTTGCCATCGCGCCGTCCGCCCTGATGATGTCCATGCCCGCATCCGCGCAGGCCGGGCTGCCCGACAGCTTTCCGGCGGGGCGCGATTCGAACGGTGAGCCGTGCACGGCGACGCGCAGCTGGAATGATCCCGCCGCGCGGACGCTGTTCGACACGACTTACGGGATCACCTGTCGCGGCGTCGCCGCGAGCCGTCGCCAGGCGAGCATCCGCATCCATCTCGACCCGCCCGAGGCGGCGGAGCTGGCGCAGTGCGGCGCGGCAGTGCGCCGCCCGGCGTCGGGCCTGCGGCATGTCGGCGAGGTCGAGGCGCGCCGGTGTCTCGACCCCGCGACCGGCGGCGAGATGATCCGCGTGGCCTTCGCGAGCCGGGGGCGCTTTTTCGTTGGTGAGGCCCTGCCCACCACGCTCGGCCCGATGGAGGCGACGCTCCGGGCGGTAATCGACCGCGCGATCCCGCAAACGCCGGCCGACGCGCCCGCCCCCGCGACGATCGCGATCGACGATCTGCCGCCGCTGCCCGCGATCGAGCAACAACGGGCGCTGGCCGCCGCATCGCTCGATACCGGCGGCGTGCTGCAGGCCGGCATTCGCCTCAACCATCGCGGCCTGTTCATCGAGGCCTCGCGCCTGCTCAACGACGCGCTCAGCCGGCTGCCGGCGACCACGCCGCCGCTGACCCGCGCGGAAATGCTGCTCGAGGCCGGACTGGCGGATTCCAACATCAGTCAGTTCGATGCCGCGACAGACCATTTTTCGCGTGCCAGCCAGTTCCTGTCGGGTGCAGAGGATTTCGATCGCCTCGCGTTCCTGAACTCGAAATACGCGACCTATCGTGGGCTCGACGACATCAACCGCCGCGCATGGTCACAAGCGATCGAGACGCTGGCGAGCCGCGACGACAGCGACGCGCCGCTCAAGGACCCGGCGGTGCTGAGCAACCTGAACCGACCCGTCGCGGGTGCCGCGGCGTCGGTAACGTCGACCGATGCGGCGCAATTGTCGCGGCTGCTCGTCGAGGCCCAGCGCAACTGGGCGCAAAGCGTCGCCTATCTGGCGACCGGCGACACGATGCGTGCCCGCGCCGCGCTCGACGACAGCGTCCCCTATGTCACCGAACTCCAGCGCAACGTGAGCCCCGAAGGAGTGGCTGCGCTCAAGTCGCGGCTCGAGCGGCAATATGGCCGGGTCGCCGCGCGAGAGAACGATCTGGCGGGCGCGATCGGCCATTTCGACTGCGCGCTCGCGATCCTGCGCGGTGGCGAGCGGCCGGCCGGCCGGACCTGTCTGCTCGACGCGGGTGACCCGGTGGCGGACGAGACGTTCGACCTCGCGGCCGGCGGATCGCTGGTCGCGGACACGTTGCTGGAGCGCGCGGCGCTGATGACCCGTCTTCCCGGCGTGAGCGATGCGGCGCTGCTCGCCGAATTCGATACCGCGGTCGATGCGCTGGCGCGCACGGGCGGGGGCGGCGTGGCGCGGCCTGGTATGGAAACCTATCTCGACCTGCTCGTGCGGCTGAACATGACGGAACCGTCGCCGGCATTGGCGCAACGGTTTTTCGCTGCCGTCCAATCGGTCGGCGAGCCCGCGATCGCGCGCCAGGTCGCGCAGCTCCAGGCGATCGTGACCGCCGACGGACCGATCGGGGCCCGGGCGCGCGACCGTTCCGCCGCGGAACGCGACATCATTCGTCTGCGCTACGAGATTTCGGCGGTCGACCCCGCCGATACCGCACGCCGCGCCGCGCTGGAGGCCGAACGCCAGCGCGCGGAGGCCGCGTTGCTGGCCGCCAATATCGCGCTGGCGGCGGATACGCGCTTCCAGGCGGTCGACGACCAGCCGGTCACGCTCGCCGAGCTGCGCGCGGAGCTTCGTCCGGGCGAATATTATCTGAAGGTGACCCGGCTGCGCAGCCGCGCCTATGCGCTGATCATCGGACAGGACGACGCGTTCCTGCACGCCCTGCCGGCCCCCGCGGCGACCGTCGATGCGATCGCCCAGCGCGTGCGGACGTCGATCCGCGACGGGTCGCGCACGCTTCCGTTCTTCGATGTCGGGGCCTCCTATGCACTGTTCAAGCTGATCGCAGGGCCGGCCGAAGCCGTGCTGGTGAACGCCAGCGCGATCGTCGTCGATCCGTCGGGTCCGCTCGCCAACCTGCCGGTCGGGGTGCTGGTGACGCGGCTGGACAGCGTGCAGCGTTATGCCGAACGCCGCGCGACCGACGCCAACGATTATAGCGACGTCGCGTTTCTAGGTGCGCAGGCGGAGCTGTCGAGCGCGCTGTCGCCGCGATCGTTCCTGATCACGCGGCGCCTTGCACCGTCGGCCGCGCGAAACCCCTTTATCGGCTTTGGCGAGAATGCGCCCGCGTCGCTGCTGGCGGCCGTCGCGCAGACCCGCGTGCCCTTCGGCAGCGGCTGCGACATCGCCTATGGCGAGCTTGCCGAACTGATGAACGGCAACCGTCCGGTCAGCGCGGACGAGATCGGCATCGCCGCCGCCGCGCTCGGGGTGGCGGGCGCCCCGGAAATCACGCGCGCCGCCTTCACCGATCGCGCGCTCGTCGAACAGGGCGAGCGAGGCGATTTTCAGTCCTATCAGGTGCTGCATTTCGCAACGCACGGGCTTCCCGAAACCAAGGTTGGGGACTGCACCCGCGTCCCGCCGTCGCTGGTCACGACGCTGGCCCCCCCGCAGCCCGACGGCGGCTTTCCCTCCGACGGGCTGCTGAGCCTGCCCGAAGTCGCGTTGCTGCGGCTTGACGCGAACCTGGTCGTGCTGTCCGCGTGCGAAACCGCGAGCGGGGTTTCGGGGATCGGCGGGCGGCTGGCCGGCCAGGACGAATCGGGTGCGACGCTGGATGGGCTGGTGCGCGCCTTCATCACGGCCAATGCGCGCGCGGTGCTCGCAACCTATTGGCAGGTCCCGGCGTCGACGGATACCGATCGGTTCATCGCGACCTTCTATGGCACCGGCCGGACGGCGACGATCGGTGCGGCGTTGCAGGCGGCGCAGCGCCGGCTGATCGCGGATGCGGCAACGTCGCATCCCTATTTCTGGGGCGCCTATTTCCTGGTCGGCGACGGCAGCAAGACGATGCTGACCCCGGCGGCCGCTCCGGTCACGACGGCCGCGCGGCGCTGATGCCGGCGGATAGCGCGTCGCCGGGGATCGAGGCGGCGGTCACGCTGGTCGTCGCAATCGTGGCTGCGGCCGGTGTCGTGATCGGCGCGCAGGCGGCCTATGCCGGGCTTGCCGCGGGGCTGGAAGGGATCAGCCCCGCGGTTCAGGAGGGCGTGTTCACGCTGCTGCTGTTCGGCGTATTGGCGGCCATCGCCTGGGGTGCGATGGCGCTCAGGCCCGATCCTGGACGCCAATTGATCGGCACCCAGCCGGGGCGGATGGCGGCAAGCGGCGTAATCTTGGGCGTGGGTGGGGTCATGCTGGCCATCGGCCTGTCATGGCTGGCGGGCGCGGTCATGGCTGGCGGCAGCGATGCGGGTGGGGCTGCGGTGCTGGCGGGCACGGGCGTGATCCTGATCCAGGCGAGTGCGGAGGAGTTTTATTTCCGCGGCTGGCTGCAGCCCGTGCTCCAGCGCGGCTGGGGCGACGCGGCGGGGCTTGTCGCGACGAGTATCGCATTTGCGCTGCTCCATCTCGCCGGCGGCGGGGCGAGTGCGACGGGGATCGTCAACCTGTTGATCGGCGGATTGTGGTTCGGCGTGCTCGCGGATCGATCGGGCGGTATCGTCCTGCCCGCGCTTGCCCATTTCGGCTGGAACTGGGGCGAGGCGATCATCGCCGGGCTGAGCCCCAATCCCGGCGTCGGCAGCTTCGGCGCGCTGGTCGACCTCGACCTGATCGGGGTAGCGCGCTGGGGCGGGTCGGACGAGGGCCTGAACGCCAGTATCGGCATGACGTTCGTGCTCGTGGCGCTGCTCGTGGCGACGCTGGGCTGGCGGCGGCCCGGCCGGCGCGCCACCGATGCGGTGACGGCACCCTGACGATGACGCCGCTCAGTTGGACTGGGCGGCCCGGCTGACGTCGATGCGGTCGCGTTCGCGCGCGAATGCGATCAGCGCCTGGCCCTCCAGCGTCCGCCCGGCCTCGGTCTCGATGCTCAGCGGATCGACCGGTTCGCCGTCGATATGCACTTCGTAATGCAGATGCGGTCCGGTCGAACGGCCGGTCGTGCCGACTTCGCCGATCTGCTGGCCCTGCGAAACATGCACCCCCGCGCTGATGCCCGGCGCAAAGCGGTTCATGTGCAGATACAGCGTTTCCCAGCCGTTCGTGTGGCGGATGCGCACGAAATTGCCGTTCGGCCCCTTCGGCGCGGCGAATTCGATCACGCCGTCGCCCGAAGCGAAGATCGGCGTGCCCGTCGGCGCGGCGAAATCGGTGCCGCGGTGAAGCTTGCGGAAACCCAGGATGGGGTGCGTGCGAAACCCGAAATTGGACGATACCCGCGCGCCGTCGACGGGCGTGCGCATCAGCGCGCGCACGATGCTGCGCCCGCTGCCGTCGAACCATTCGGCGGCGCCAACGTCGGGCGCGAAGCGATAGACCGCGCTCGACTTGGTCTCGGTCGTGATCGACGCGTAGAGGAGCGTCGGCGGCCCGACCGCTTCGCCGGCTGCGTTCACCTGCTGTGCGAATGCGGCCTCGAAGGCGTCGCCGGCACGCACCTCGCGCTGAAAGTCGAAATCAAAGGCGAGCGCGCGGGCGAATTCGGGAATGACGCTGTCGATCACCCCGGCGGCGACCGCAGAGGAATAGAAGCTGTCGGCATCCATCGTGCCGCGTCGCACGACGATCCGGCTGCTGAACTGCGCCGCGACGCGGGAGGCGATGAATCGTCCCGCATCGCCCGGCGTCACCACGACGCCGGAGCTGTCGTCGTTCGACGCTTCCAGCCGGTCGAGGCGGAAGCCGTCGGGGGTTTCGGTCAGCGTGATCACGGCGCGGATCTCGCCATCGGGCTTCAGGCCGGGGCGGGCGGCGAGGGCGGCCGCCGCGGCGCTGGCGGGCGCGATGCCCGAGGCACGCAGCGCAGCCATGAGGTCGCCCGCGCCCGACAGCACCAGCGTGCGCCGCGTCTGTGCCGGCCCCCGCGCTTGCGATGGCGATGCCAAGCTGGCGTCACCATCGCCGGGCCGCGATTGCCAGGCCGTGATCGCGCCGGCGGCAAGGATCAGCGCGGCGGCGGCGATGCCGGCGGGCAGGCCGGCGATGCGCTGGCGCCAATCGCCCGCGCGCCGGTCGGCCGGTGCCTTCCTGTCCGGGCTACCGGCGACGCCGGTATAGGCGCACCAGTCGCTGATCCATGTCCGCGGATCATAGGAATCGCTGATCGCATCGGCCATCTCGTCCCCCCGGTCGCCGCCCGCCGTCGCATCTATGTCGCTGCGCCGGGGGTTGCGCAATGTGCCTTGCGATTGCGGCGAGCGGCAAAGGCGGGCTAAAGCAGGGTGGGGCGCGGCAGGGGACGTGCGGATGATACCGCTCAAGACCGAATGGCAGGCACTGACCGACACGGGGCTGGTCCGCGAGGTCAATGAGGATCGCTACTGCGCGTCGGATACGATCGGCCTGTGGGCGGTCGCCGACGGGATGGGTGGGATGGCCCGCGGCGACTGGGCGGCGGCGACGTTGATCGACGCGCTCGACGCGCTGCCCCGGCATGAGGATGCGGACGCGATGGTGTCGGCGACCGCAGAGGCGGTTCAGCAGGCGAACCGGGCGATCGTGATCGAATCGGCCGCGCGCGGCGCCCAGATGGGCACGACGGTCGTTGCGCTGATCATCCGCGAACGACGCTTCACCGTGCTCTGGGTCGGCGACAGTCGCGCCTATCTCCGCCGCGATGGTCAGCTGCATCAGCTGACCCGCGACCATAGCCAGGTGCAGGAACTGATCGATCGCGGGGTGCTCGACGCGGCGGCAGCGGCCACGCATCCGCTGCGCAACGTGATCACCCGCGCGGTCGGCATCGGCGAACCGCTGACCATCGATGCGATCACCGACACGCTGCTGCCCGACGACCAGTTCCTGTTGTGCAGCGACGGCCTGCACGGCGTCGTCGCGGATGCGGAAATCGACGCCATCCTCGCCCGCCACGAGGCCCGCGACGCGACGCGGGCGCTGGTCGATCGCTGTCACGCGCTGGGTGCACCCGACAATGTCACGCTCGTGCTGGTCACCGCGAGCGAATCGACGCTGATCCGCTTCGGCTCCGAATTGTCGCGGGCCGTGCCATGACCGCGCCGAACGACGATCGGGAATCGCCCGAAAGCGACCGGACGATCATCCGGCCTTCGACGAGCTCGACATCCGAGCCGCCCGCCCCGGCCCCCGACCGGACGGTGATCGCGCCACAGGCGGCCGCGTCACCCGCGCCACCGACCATGGCGGCGCGTGCCGACGGCGTCGGCATCCAGATCGGCGACGTGCTCAATCATATCTTCGAGGTGCGCCGCTTCATCGCACGCGGCGGCATGGGCGAGGTGTTCGAGGGCGTGAACGTCAACAGCGACGAGCGGGTTGCGATCAAGGTGATCCTGCCCGCGCTCGCCAACGACCCCAATGTCCAAGCAATGTTCCGCAAGGAAGCGCGCACGCTGACCCGGCTGTCGCACCCCGCCCTGGTCCAGTACCGCGTGCTTGCCCAGGAACCGCAGCTCAACGTCTTCTACATCGTCACCGAATTCATCGACGGCAGCAACCTGTCCGATGTGCTGGGCAAATTGTCGCCGACGCCCGAGGGGCTGATCGACCTGACCCGCCGGCTCGCCTCGGGGCTGGAGGCGGCGCACGCGCTGGGGGCGATCCACCGTGACATCTCGCCCGACAATGTGCTGCTCGAGGATGGCCGGCTCGACCGTGCGCGGATCATCGACTTCGGCATCGCCAAGGATCTCGATCCGGGATCGAAGACGATCATCGGCGACGGCTTTGCCGGCAAGCTCGGCTATGTGGCGCCCGAACAGCTTGGCGATTTCGACCGCCAGGTCGGCCCGTGGAGCGATGTCTACAGCCTGGGTCTCGTGATCCTCGCGGTGGCGCTCGGCCGCAACGTCGACATGGGGAGCAATTTCGTCGAGGCGATCGATCGCCGGCGCAAGGGCGTCGACACGAGCGGGGCGCCCGACACGATCCGCCCGGTGCTCGACCAGATGCTGGTCGCCGACCCGGCGGGTCGCCTGCGCTCGATGGACGCCGTCATTGCCGCGCTCGGCCAGCCCGTTGCGACGCCGCCCGCCGGTCGCAAGCCCAAGCCGGCGGCGACGCCCAAGCCCGCGCGACCAGCCCCGCCGGGGCCTGCGGGCTCCGGCACCGCGTCGCGGCGTCCGCTGATCATCGGCGCGGCGGCAGCGGGGGTGGGCGTCGTCGCGCTGGCAGCGTGGCTGGCGCTGAGCGCCGGCGGGCCCGTTGATCCGCCGGTGAAGGCACCGAATGCCTCCGGCACCCCGGTTGCGGCGGCACCTGAAGAGGCCGCCCGGCGCGCGGTGGCGGCGGCGCTGCCGTCGATCGGCTGCACCTGGCTTGACGTGACCCGGGTGACGGCGGGCACGGGCGGCGTGTCGCTGGCCCTGGCCGGCGTCGCCGGGCTGCCGGCCGAGGCCGAGTCCCGCGTATTTCGCGCGGTAGAGGCGAGCGGCGGGCGCGTGG
>NZ_LSKG01000087.1:0-23099 GCF_001557005.1 Sphingomonas sp. CCH15-F11
CCATGGCCGCGTAACTTAAACCAAATCGCCTCCGGCAATCCCGGGGCGGTTCACCGATGCTGATCAGCAGCAGCATGAGAAAGCCTTCGGGTGTCATGCGCGTCGCTCATTGCTTGCCTCGAGGTGGATCGTTCCGATTGTGGTTTCCTGCGGACGTCGGAGGGCTGGCCTCGCGGGCGTCGGGAAACGCGATGTCGAACCGCGAAGCGCCCTGTGCCCAGCGCGGCGAGATCTGAACCTGGTCATGGATGTGTGCGCCAAGCCACAAGAGCCCGCCGCCGAAGCTCAAGCCGAGGAAGCCGACCGCTGCCAGTCCCAGCTCTATCGCCGTCGCGTCATGGCGAGGTGGCAGGTGCACCAAATGATAGAGGTGACGCAGCGCAAGCGCGCCCACCAGTGCAAGCGCGATGCCCGACGCCCGGAGCGCCAAGTCGTAAGCCGCACTTTTCCTGTCGAGGCGCATGCCGCACTCCATGTTGCGGCATTCGATTTATCGGTCAGCGCATAGGGATTCGAGCCAATGGCTGATCGTTCTTCATAGTGATTTCATAGTATTCGGCAGCAGAGCGGAAGATCGATGCGAGAGTTGGTACTCAGCTATCCGCCATCAGGCGATAGCCTACCCCCAGCTCGTTCATGATGAGCGATGGGCGCGAAGGATCCGGCTCCAGCTTCTGGCGAAGATTGCGGACGACGATCCGGAGGTAGTCGATGCGGCGATCGACCTCGTAGGGCCAGGCTGCTTCCAGAACGCGTTGGTGAGTAACGACGCGACCAGGGTGGAGGGCGAGCTGGTTCAGGACCTCGAACTCCTTCCGGGTAAGATGCACCTCCTCGCCTTCGCGCAAGACCTGACGACCGACCAGATCGATGGTCACGTTGCCGGCCCGCACGGTCGGCGAGGCGCCCTGTGCTTCGACACGGTCGCGGAGCGTTGCGCGTAAGCGAGCGAGCACTTCCTCGCTGTCGAACGGCTTGGTCACATAATCATGCGCTCCCAAATCGAGCGCCGCCACCTTCTGGTCCGTAGCATCGCGGGCGGATACGACGATGATCGGTGCGGGACATTGCTGGCGCAGGAGCGTCACGATCTCGAGACCGTCGCGGTCGGGGAGACCTAGATCGAGCAAGATCGCATCCGGCCTGCCGTCCCGAGCCTGGCTGAGCGCCTCGGCGGCCGTTGTCGCTTCGATCGACGCGTATCCAGCGCGAGTGAGCGTGCCCTCGAGCAAGCGGCGAATGTGGAGATCGTCGTCGACGATGAGGATGCGGTGTCCGCTCATATATCAAGTCCTTGTTCCGAAGGCCGCACGAGCAGCCGTTCGGGAAAATGAATGCTGAAGCACGCGCCCTGGCCGTCGTCGCGATTCTGCGCCTTGACGGTCATGCCCATCGCTTCGGCGAACCCTTTGACGATCGCGAGGCCGAGGCCGGTGCCGCTGACAGACCGGTCAGACCCTTCCAGGCGCCGGAACGTCTCGAACACTTCGGCTTCGCGCCCCTCCGGAAGCCCGACACCGCGATCCATGACCGACAGGACGAGTTCGTCGCGCAGCCGCGCCGCTCGGATGACGATCGGCGTGCCGGGGTCGCCGTAGCGCCCGGCATTGTCGAACAGATTGAGTAGGCAATGATGGAAGAGCTGCGGGTCTACCGTGACGAGCGGCAGATCCGGCGCGACTTCCAACTCGATCGGATGCCCGTCGAGCGACCTGCGCGTGTCGTGGACTGCGCCTCCCACCGCATCGGTGAGATCGACCGGCTCGATATTGAGCTTGAGCGCACCGGCTTCGACGCGGGCCATGTCGAGCAGGTTCGCGACGAAGCGGTTGAGCCGGGTCGCCTCGCTCTCGAGCGTGTCGAGCAGCGGATCGCGGTATTTACGACGCAGTTCGGCAGCCGCCGCCAGAACGGAGGTCAGTGGGGTCCGCAAATCATGGCTGACCGAAGATAGCAGCGCCGTGCGCAACCGTTCGCGCTCATGAACCGCGTCGACATCGCGCATCTCGCTTTCGAGCCGAAGTCGTTCGAGCGCGAGCGCGGTCTGGTCCATGAGACTGCCGAGCAAGGGAAGCTGGTCGGAACGGACCGGATCACCTCCATCCTCGCGCGCGAGGCCGAGAACGGCCAGGACGCGGTCGCCGGCCCTCAGTGGTTGGAATTGCCAGTCGGACGCCGTGAGTGTCCCAGTACCACGGCCGGCCGGCTGACCCGTCTCGTTCACCCACTGCGCCGCCGCCATTTCCATGGTCTCGAGGTTCGAACCCATGTGACTGGCAGCCTTGACGGAGAAGCCGCCGGTGGACTGCTCGAGCATGACGACGCGCAACGAGAGCAGGCGCGCAATCTCGACGCAGGCCGCGCTTGCGACTTCCGCCGGGTCGTTGAGCGAGGTCAAATGGCGCAGATAGCCGGCGAGCGCGGCATTGGTGCGCGCGCTGGTTGCGGCCAAGTCCGCCTGCAGCCGGACGCGGGAGGTGAGCTGGCTGGTAACGAACGCAACGCCCAGTAGCACAATGACCGAGATCACATTCTCGGCATTGTTGATCGTGAGCGTGCCGGTGGGCGGCAGGAAGAAGAAATTGTAAGCGAGGCTGGACGCGAGGCCCGCGAAGAGCCCGGTGCGAAGACCGAACAGACTCGCCGCTGCCATGACCGGCACGAGATACAGCATGCCCACATTTCCGAGGTCGAGAACGTGGAACAGTCCCGAGCCGATCACCGTGACGGCGGCGACCGACGCGAGTGTCCAGGCATAGCCGGAAGGCGCTCCCCAAGGAGATGCGGCACGGCGGGTGAGGGGCGATGAGCGCTTGGCGCTAAGCTGTTCTACCTCGAACGGTAGTACATGCACGGCGACGCCGGGCGTCTCGCGCACCAAGCGATCGACGACCGAGCCGTGACGCAGTTCGAACCAGCGAGAACGGGCGGACTTGCCGACGATCAACTGGGTCGCGCGTGCGTCGAGCGCGAAAGCCTTCAGACCTTCAATCACGTTGGCGGCAGGTACGGTCGCGACTTGGCCGCCAAGCTGGGTGGCGAGCGCGAGGACGGCGGCGATCCTCTGATGATCCTCGGGTCCGAGCTGACGGGTCCGAGCCGTCTCGATGTGGATCGCGGTCCATGGCGCATGAAGGGCGTCGGCGATACGCTTCGCCGCGCGGACCAATCCAGTCGAGCCCGGCAGTTCGCTCACCGCGACGACGATCCGCTCGCTGCCCGCCCAGGTGCCGCCGAGCGCATTGGCGCGGACATGCTCCAGCATCTGCGCGTCGACCGCCTGCGCCGCGCGGCGCAAAGCCAGTTCGCGAAGCGCTGAAAGGTTCGACTTAGAGAAGAAGTGGTTGAGCGCGCGGGTGGCTTCCTGGGGCAGATAGACCTTGCCCTCCTTCAGCCGCTCGATGAGCTCGTCGGGTGGGATGTCCACCACTTCAATCTCGGCCTGTTCGAGGATGCTGTCCGGCACGGTCTCGCGCACGCGGACGCGGGTGAACGAGGCGACGACGTCGTTCAGGCTCTCCACATGCTGGATGTTGACTGTCGAATAAACGTCGATGCCGGCATCCAGCAGTTCCTCGACATCCTGGAAGCGCTTGGGATGCCGGCTTCCTGCGGCGTTGGTGTGGGCCAGCTCGTCGACCAGCGCGAGCTGCGGGCGCCGCTCCAGCAATGCGTCCAGATCCATCTCGGTCAGCGTATGACCCTGATGTTCGATCTCGCGGCGCGGCAGGATTTCAAGGCCGCGCGTCAAGGCTTCCGTTTCGGCGCGGCCATGCGTTTCCACAACACCAACGACAACGTCGATACCGGCTTTGCTGCGTGCCGCGCCCTCGGACAGCATCTCGAACGTCTTGCCGACCCCCGGGGCCGCGCCGAGAAAGATCTTAAGCTTGCCCCGGCCTTCCTGCGCGGCCGCGCGCAGGAAGGCCTCGGGGGCAGGCCGATCCCGCTCCGTCAACGCGCCGGGCCGGTCCGCTGGCCCGCAAGTCCGTCGAGCTGTTGGTTGAGCGCGAGCACGTTAACGCGGTCTTCGCCAAGGAATCCCAGCAGCGGATGCTCTACGTTGCGCGTCACCAGCGCTCGAACTTGCGCTTCGGAAACGCCCCGCGCCCGGGCCACGCGAGCAACCTGCGCAAGCGCTGAGGCCGGCGAGAGGTGAGGATCGAGACCCGAACCGCTGGCGGTCACGAGATCGCCCGGAAGCGGCCCGGCCAAGCCGGCGGCGCGCTGCTTGTCGACATCAGCCTTCACGCGATCGCTGAGCGCCTGCGCGGTCGGGCCGAGGTTCGAACCTGCCGAGGCGAGGCCATCATAGCCTTTCCCCGCGGCCGATGGCCGCGTTTGGAAATAGCGGTCGCTGACGAACGCCTGGCCGATGACGGTCGATCCGATCGTGCGGCCCTGCGGGTCGCGGATCAGGCTGCCGTTAGCCTGGAAGGGGAAGATCGTCTGCCCGATGCCGGTCATGACCAGAGGATAGACGATCCCCAGCAGGAGCGCGAACAGGATCGCGAGAACGATCGCGGGCCGCAGTGACGTGACGATGTCCTTGTTCATGGGGACGCCTCCTCAGGCGAGACCGATGCCGTTAACGGCAAGGTCGATGATCTTGATGCCGACAAACGGCGCGACGAGGCCGCCAAGGCCGTAGATGGCGAGGTTGCGGGCGAGCAGCGGTCCCGCGCCCATCGGCTTGTACGTCACGCCCTTGAGCGCCAGTGGCACCAGCAGCGGAATGATCAAGGCGTTGAAGATGATCGCCGACAGGATCGCACTCTCGGGCGTCGTCAGACCCATGATGTTCAGCACACCGAGCCCCGGATAGAGCGCGACGAACATCGCCGGAATGATCGCGAAATACTTCGCCACGTCGTTGGCCACCGAGAAGGTGGTGAGTGCACCGCGCGTCATCAGAAGCTGCTTGCCGAGTCCCACCACCTCGATCAGCTTGGTCGGGTCGCTGTCAAGATCGACCATGTTGCCGGCCTCGCGCGCCGCCTGTGTGCCGGTGTTCATCGCCACGCCGACGTCGGCCTGGGCGAGCGCGGGAGCGTCGTTGGTGCCGTCGCCGCACATCGCCACCAGGCGCCCGCCGGTCTGCTCCTTGCGGATCAGCTCAAGCTT
Organism: Sphingomonas sp. CCH15-F11; assembly: GCF_001557005.1. NCBI lineage: Bacteria > Pseudomonadati > Pseudomonadota > Alphaproteobacteria > Sphingomonadales > Sphingomonadaceae > Sphingomonas > Sphingomonas sp. CCH15-F11. Next base: position 5,125 of record NZ_LSKG01000087.1, read on the forward strand.
GTCCTCGGGCGTTGCCTGGGCAAGGAAGTCGTCGACTCCCGCTTCGGCCGCGATCGCCGCCGCCGTCAGCGGGTTGTCGCCAGTGATCATCACCGTGCGAATGCCCATCTGGCGCAGCTCGGCGAACCGCTCCCGAATGCCGGCCTTCACCACATCCTTGAGGAAGATCGCGCCGAGCAGCTTGCCGTCCTTCGCGACCGCCAGGGGCGTGCCGCCGGCGCGGGCGATCTCATCGGTGACTCGCCGCAGCTCGGTCGCCGCCGCCGTCTCGCCCAATCCTGGGTTGGCTTTCAGGATCGAATCGACGGCGCCCTTCTGGATGAGCGAGCCGTCGATCTGCACGCCCGAGATGCGGGTCTGAGCGGTGAACGGGATCACCTCAGCGGCCGCAGGCAGCTCGATCGTGGTTACGCGAAAGCGTTCCCGCGCCAACACAACGATCGAACGGCCTTCGGGGGTCTCGTCTGCAAGGCTGGCCAGCAATGCCGCCTCCGCCAACGCCTCCGGCGACGTGCCCGCCACCGGACGGAACTCCGACGCCTGGCGATCGCCGATGGTTATGGTGCCGGTCTTGTCGAGCAGCAGCACGTCGATATCTCCCGCCGCCTCGACCGCGCGGCCCGACTTCGCAAGGACGTTGAAACGCACCAGACGATCCATGCCGGCGATGCCGATTGCGGACAGGAGTGCTGCGATCGTCGTCGGGATGAGCGTGATGAGCAGCGCCGCCAGAATTGCGACCGGAATGCTGCCGCCTGCGTAGCTGGCGAAGCCCGGGATCGTGCCGACCGCAATCAGGAAGATGATCGTCAAGCCGACGAGCAGGATGGTGAGCGCGATCTCGTTGGGCGTCTTCTGCCGCTCGGCGCCTTCGACCAGCGCGATCATGCGATCGAGGAAACCCTGGCCCGGATCGGCGGTGACGCGCACCTTGATCTGGTCCGAGATCACGCGCGTGCCGGCGGTAACGGCCGAACGGTCGCCGCCCGCCTCGCGAATGACCGGCGCGGATTCGCCGGTGATCGCCGCTTCGTTGACGCTGGCGACACCCTCGACCACCTCGCCGTCCGCCGGGATGAGATCGCCGGTCTCGACCAGCACGATGTCACCGGCACGAAGCTGGCTCGCCGCGACCTGCTGGGTGCGACCGTCCTTCAGCCGCTTGGCCGTCAGTTCGGCCTTGGTCGCGCGCAGCGAGGCGGCCTGCGCCTTGCCACGCCCTTCCGCCAGCGCCTCGGCGAAGGTGCCGAACAGCACGGTCAGCCAAAGCCAGATGACGAGCTGCAGCTTGAAGCCGATGCCCAGCGTGTCGCCGCCAATAACGAGCAGGATCGTCATCAGCAGCGCGACACAGGCGGTCACGAACATCACCGGATTGCGGATCAGTTCCCTGGGATTGAGTTTCTTGAAGGCGTCGCCGATCGCCGGAACGATCAGCTCGGCCGTGAACATGGATTTGGTGGTTGCGCGTGCCATCTGGCGCCCCCCTTAGAAGAGTTGCCCGCGGATCATCGCGAGATGATCGGCGATAGGACCGAGCGCGAGGCTCGGCAGGAAGGTTAGGCCGCCCAGGATCAGGATGATCCCGACCAGCAGGCCGACCCAGAGCGGACCCGTCGTCGGGAAAGACCCGGCGCTTTCGGGCGTGTACTTCTTGGCGGCCAAGCTGCCCGCAATCGCCAGCATCGGTACGATCACGAAGAACCGCCCAAGCCACATCGCGATGCCGAGCAGGCTGTTGTAGAAGGGCGTGCCCGCAGTCAGACCGGCGAAGGCGGAGCCGTTGTTTCCGGTCGCCGAGCTATAGGCATAGAGTATCTCGGAGAAGCCGTGCGGCCCCTTGTTCAGCGGGCCTGCAAGGCCCGCCGGGAGCACCGCGCTGATTGCCGTGAACCCCAGGATGCACAGCGGCAGGATGGCGATGGCCAGCACCGCCAGCTTCACTTCCTTCGCCTCGATCTTCTTGCCGACATATTCGGGCGTACGCCCCACCATCAGGCCGGCGACGAACACCGCCAGGATGGCGAACAGCAGGAAGCCGTAGATGCCGGCGCCGACGCCGCCGATCACGATCTCGCCGAGCTGCATGTTGAACAGCGGAATCATTCCGCCCAGCGCGGTGAAGCTGTCGTGCATGGCGTTGACCGCACCGCAGGAGGCAGCCGTGGTGACGACCGAGAACAGGGCGCTGGCGGCGATGCCGAAGCGGACTTCCTTGCCCTCCATGTTGCCGCCCGTCGTGCCGAGGTTGTGCAGGATCGGGTTGCCGGCAGCTTCTTGCCAATAGGTCACGGTGACGCCGGCCATGAACAGCACCAGCATCGCCGCCAGGATGACCCAGCCTTGGCGCGTGTTGCCGACCGCCTTGCCGAAACACCAAGTGAGACCGAAGCCGATGACGAAGATCGACAGCATCTGGACGAGATTGGTGAGCGCGGTCGGGTTCTCGAACGGATGCGCGGAATTGGCGTTGAAGAAGCCGCCACCGTTGGTGCCGAGCATCTTGATTGCTTCCTGGCTCGCCACTGGCCCGAGCGCCAGCGTCTGCTTGACGCCTTCGAGCGTGCTCACGTCGACCGACGCGGCGAGCGTCTGCGGAACGCCCGAGGCGATCAGGAACAGCGCGTAGACGAAGCAGATCGGCACCAGCAGGTAGAGGGTCACGCGGGTGACGTCCGCCCAGAAGTTGCCGAGCGACTTCATCTCCCGCCGCGCGAAACCGCGGAAGAGCGCGAAGGCGAGCGCGATCCCGGTTGCCGCCGACAGAAAATTGTGGATCGTCAGGCCGAGCATCTGGCTGAGGTTCGACAGTGCCGCCTCACCCGAATACCATTGCCAGTTGGTGTTGGTGGTGAAGCTGACGGCGGTGTTGAAGGCACCGTCCGGCCCCACGCCGGCATAGCCCAGGCCGTTGAGCGGGAGCACGCCCTGCAGCCGGAGCACCGCATAGGTGAAGACCATCAGCACGAAGTTGAACAGCAGCATGTGCACGGCGTAGCGGCGCCAGCTCTGTTCCTCGTTGGGATCAATACCGGCGAGCTTGTAGAAGCCCGTCTCGATGGGGCCGAGCACAACATGGAGCGGCGTGCGCCGGCCCTCGTAGAGCGCGTAAAGCCACGCGCCGACCGGCTTGGTCAGCGCCAGCAAGATGCCAACGAAGACGAGAATGAGAATCCAGCCCTGGAGGGTCATGATAACGGCCTCCCTTCTAGAAGCGTTCGGGGCGGACGAGCACCGCCACCAGATAGAGGAGGAGACCGAGCGCGGTCAGCGCGGCGAGCCACAGATCAAGCGTCATGGCTGCACCTCACGCATCATTGCACAGCCGGGCGTAGGCCAGCGTCGCCGCCAGCAGCCCTGCCATGACCGCCAACCAGAGCAGATCCTGCATATGTCGTCTCCCGTTAGAATGCGGCGGTCAGCGACAGCAGCACGGCACCGTCCGCGATGGAGCCGGTGCCGTCCTGGCCTTTGCTGAAGCTTGGTTGCAGATAGGCCGCATCGCGCGGGCCGATGTCGGTATCGACGTAGGACACGCCGATCGTCAGGTTGCGCCAGGTCGCATCGACCCCGAGCGACCAATCCCAATATTTGCCGGTCGGTGCGACGCTGGTCGCATTGGGTCCAAGACCCGGATTGCCGTCAGAATATCCGATATGCGCCTTGGCGGTGAGCGGCGTGCCCTTGAGCGCGACCGCGGCATCACCCCACACGTAGAGGTTGTCGTCCTTGGCGCCCGGACGGTTGTAAACGCCCGCAGCAGCATCCGCGCCGGTCTCATACCAGCGGCCGAGTGCTTCCTGCTTCGGTGCATAGGCGACGCCCGCCGTCAGGGTCGCAGGCCCGGCGGTCCCGGATAGCTTCACATAGGGCTCGGCGAAGTCGGTCTTATCGGCTCCGCCCGGATACATGTACCAAGTCAGGCCGACGTCCAGCGTCGCATTGTCGGAAAGCGGGAGTTTGTAGCCGGCGATAAGGTCCAGTTCCATGTTGGCGCCGCCGAACGTGCCCCAGCCGGAGAGGTTGGAGGCCCAGGTGCCCACATAGACGCCGCTCTTGTGCGCGATGGTGAGGCCTCCCTGGACCGCCATCTCCTTGTCGGTCTGCGAGATACCGCGGAAGCGGTAGTCAGAGGTAATTGTCGCCGAGCCAGTGACGGTGACCTCGGGATCAGGCGCTTCGGCGTCCTGTGCAAAGGCCGGAGCGGCCGGAACGAGAAACAAGACTGCCGCAGCAGCGGCGGGTAGGCGGTACATGTCGTTATCCCCCATGAGGAGCGGCGGAGACGTTCCGCGCGCGAATCGTGAGGGTGACCAAATATTGCGAGGGGGCGTTAAGTATCGAGATGGCAACCAGGCCATCTCCATAGTGTTTGCATATAGATCGATGCGCTGAACTGGCCGCGCCATCAGATTTCCACCTGCGAACCGAGCTCCACAACCCGGTTTGTCGGCAAGCGGAAGAAGTCCATTGCGCTTTCGGCATTGCGCTGCATCCACGCGAACAGCTTCTCGCGCCAGATCATCATGCCTGGCCGCTCGGAGGCGATCAGCGTCTGGCGGCCGAGGAAGAAGCTCGTCTCCATCGGCTTGAGCTCCGGATCCCATCCGTGGCACGAGCGCAGCGCCTCGGGCAGGTCCACCTCGTCCATGAACCCGTAGCGCAGGACCGCCCGGTGAATGCCGTGGCCGACGGTCAAGACCTCGATGCGTCGATCGGTGGGAACATGCGGGATACGCTCAATGACAACGGTCGCGATGATGTTGCGCTCGTGAAGCACCTTGTTGTGCTTGACGTTGTGGAGCAGCGCCTGGGGCACGGCGTCTCGACTGGCGGAGAGAAAGACCGCCGTGCCCGGCACACGCCGCAAGCTGCTGGCGGCTGAAGACGCGAACAGTTCGAGTGACATCGCGCTGTCCTCAAGCCGCACATGCATCAGCTTGCGCCCGGTCTTCCAGGTCGTGAGCAGCATAAAGACGATCGCTGCAACGAGCAGCGGGAACCAGCCGCCATCGGGAATTTTGGTGAGCGTCGAGGCGAAGAACATCGCGTCGACGAAGAGGAAGAGGCCGGTCACCGACACGGTCGCCCACAGCGGCCAGCGCCAGACAGTATGGGCGAGCACGCCCAGCATGCAGGCCGTGATGAACATGGTGCCCGTGACCGCGATGCCGTAGGCGGCGGCAAGATTGCTGGAGCTCCTGAAGCCGACCACCAGCGCGATGACAAACCCGAGCAGCAGCCAGTTGACCAGCGGCACGTAGATCTGGCCTGCGGCACGAGCACTGGTGTGGAGGATGCGCAGCCGCGGCAGGAAGCCGAGCTGCACGGCCTGCTGGGTCACGGAGAAGGCGCCCGATATGACCGCTTGGCTCGCGATGATTGTGGCGAGAGTGGCCAGGATCACGAGTGGCAACCGCGCCCACTCTGGCGCCAGCAGGAAGAATGGCGCTTCGATCGCTCCCGGCTGATCCAGCAGCAGCGCGCCCTGGCCCATGTAATTCAGCAGAAGGCACGGGAAAACGGCGTAGAGCCATGCGATCGAGATCGGTCGGCGCCCGTAATGTCCCATGTCGGCGTAGAGTGCCTCGGCGCCGGTGACGGCCAGCACGATCGATCCCAGCGCGAGGAAGGCTAGGCCGAAGTCAAGCGCGAAGAAGTTGATCGCCCACCATGGGTTGAGTGCCATGAGGACCTCGGGACGATCGACTATGTTGGTGACGCCGAGGACAGCGAGAACCACGAAATAGATCGCCATGACGGGGCCGAAGAAAGCACCGACCCGCGCCGTACCGTGCGACTGGATGAAGAACAGCCCGACCATGATCGCGACGGCGATCGGAATGACGAATGGATGCAGGCTGTCCTGGACCGCGGTCAGCCCCTCGACCGCCGAGAGCACCGATATCGCGGGGGTAATGATCGCATCGCCATAGAAGAGCGCCGCTGCGAAGATGCCGAGCATGATCACCGCCGGGAGCCAGGTCTTGTCCTTCACTTTCCCGGTGATCAGTGCGAGCAGAGCGAGACTTCCGCCTTCACCCTGATTGTCGGCGCGCAGGATAATAGCGACATACTTGACCGTCACGATGAGCAGCATCGTCCAGATCATCAGCGACAGGATGCCGTATATATGGAGTTGGTCGACCGGCAGCGGATGATGGCCCGCGAAGCTTTCCTTCAACGCGTAGAGCGGTGACGTCCCGATGTCACCGAACACCACGCCGAGCGCGCCGAGCGCCAGCTTCGATGTGGAATCGCTATGATGGCTCGGCTCGGCCGCAACGGCCGGCATCGGGGATGCAGTCATTCATGGTCCTGAGCAGTCGCTGCCGACGCCCAGTTTGACTATCACCGCATAGTATTTCGAGAGCGCTTTGAGGCGAAACGCATATGTTTTGCATATAGCTTTAGACGAAAAGCCCGAGGGTACCAGGGCGCTGTATCACTGGTCTCGGATTATGCGCTTTCTTGCAAAGCCACCGAGACGGATGAGCTGTCATGCGTGCTCAACTTAGCCATATGGTCGACATAGCAGACCCCACCTACCCTCGAGAGTACGTCTAGCAGAAACTTGGACAGCATTTGGCCTCACAACCACACTGTGTGTCCAGGGCGAGGATTCTGACGGGTGCGACCGGGCCAACGCCATGCGGCAAACCCGCCGGCTGCCGGCTGAGCCCAGGGGTCGGCAGCGCCCCGAAAGGGGCACGCCGGCTCCCTGACGGCGGCGAGATTGCCGAAACCGGGCTGAGATATGTCAGAGCAGCTAGCAGACGGCGTCTCCATAGCGATGCTCGCGCGATGCTTTGCAAACAAGAGCAGGTGCCGAGTGACGACGATAAGGCCGCAACAACTTGCCGGTTCGAAGGGGCAGCGAAGCACAGCCGTCCCGTCCGAAAGCACTTCGCCGTACTCGGCAGCACGCGTTGTGAAATCCGAACTTTAACTCACAAACGGAGGATGGACGATGCGGAAACACCTAATCATCTCGACAGCCCTCGGCGCCCTCGCCATTTCGGCGTGGTCGAGCGCCGCGGCGGCCCAGGCTTCTGCAGCCAGTCAGCAAGCGCAGCCGCAGACTTCGACTCAAGCGGCTCCGCCGGCCGGAGCCCAAGCGCAGTCGAATCCCACCAATCCACCCGAGGCGCAGCGGGACAAGCTCGTCGACGAGGCGGTCGCCGCGGTGCGCGAGACGCAGAACGCGTTGACCGCAATCGACCAGAACAAGAACGACGACGCGATCGCGGCGCTGGAGCGCGCGACCGGCAAGCTCGAGATCGTCCTCGCCCGCACGCCGACGCTTGCGCTCGCTCCGGTCGACGTGAGCGTCGTGACGCACGACGTGATCGGAACCCCGGCCGACGTCGAGAAAATCCGCGGAGAGGTGGGCGCCGCGATCGCCCAGGGTCGCCTGCAGCTGGCGCGCAAGCTCATCTCCGACCTGGGTTCCGAAACGGTCGTGAACATCAGCAAGCTCCCGCTCGGCACCTACCCCGCCGCACTCAAGCAGGCGGCCGCGCTGCTGCATCAGGGCAAGCCGCAGGAGGCCAAGGCGGTCCTTCAGACCGCACTGGGCACGATCGTGATCGACCAGATCGTGATCCCGCTCCCTCTCGTTCGCGCGCAGCTCGCGCTCGAGGACGCGCGCAGCCTGCTCGAGAAAAGGAAGCGAACCGACGCGGAAAGCGCCCGCATGCGCCAGCTGTTGGGAACGGCCCGCACGCAGCTACAGCTCGGCAAAGCGCTGGGCTATGCCACTGACAGCGAGATGACCGACCTGATCGCCTCGGTCGACGATCTCGAGCGTAAGACCGCCGGCTCGCAATCCGCCAAGGGGTTGCTCGATCCCTTTGGTCCCAAGTTCGACGAAGCCCGGCGGTCGAGCCAGCGCCCGCGCTAGGCATCGCTCGGCGTTCGATCGTCTCCCGCGCGGCGGGCTGGTCGACACAAAGCACAAGGGGCGTTCAACCTGGCGAACGCCCCACGGGAGGTAACATGTTGCGCCAGCCCGCCAGCGCACGCGGCGCGTTCGAGGCCCTCGATCGTCTAGCCATCAACACGATCCGTACGCTCGCCATGGATGCCGTCGAGAAGGCGCAGTCCGGCCATCCCGGCACCCCGATGGCGCTGGCGCCAGTGGTCTACACGCTCTGGGCGCAGTTCCTGCGGATCGATCCCGACGTGCCGGACTGGCCCAATCGAGACCGCTTTGTGCTCTCGGTTGGGCACGCTTCCATGCTTCTCTACGCGCTTATCCACCTCGCCGGCATCAAGGAGGTCGATGCGGAAGGCAGGGCCACTGGCCTGCCTGCGGTGAGCCTCGACGACATCAAGAACTTTCGCCAGTTGGGCTCGAGGACGCCGGGCCACCCCGAGTATCGGGTGACGACCGGCGTCGAGACCACGACTGGCCCGCTCGGCCAGGGCTGCGGCAATTCGGTCGGAATGGCGGTCGCCGAACGCTGGCTCGCCCAGCATTTCAATCGCGACGGCTTCATCCTCTTTGACCATGACATCTACGTGCTGTGTGGCGACGGAGACATGATGGAGGGCGTGTCGGGCGAGGCGGCAAGTCTCGCCGGACATCTCAAGCTCTCCAACCTCTGCTGGATTTACGATTCGAACCGGATCAGCATCGAGGGCCATACCGACCTCGCCTTCACCGAGGACGTGGCCAAGCGCTTCCAGTCCTATGGCTGGAACGTGCTCCACGTCGACGACGCCAACGATACTGAGGCGTTCGCGCAGGCAATCGAAAGCTTCAAGGCGACCGACGACCGACCCACCTTCGTCGTCGTCCACTCGATCATCGGCTGGGGCAGCCCCAAGGCGGACAGCGAGAAGGCTCACGGCGAACCGCTGGGTGCCGACGCGATCGTCGCCACCAAGAAGGCGTATGGCTGGCCGGAGGACAAGACCTTCTACGTGCCCGACGGCGTCGCCAAGCGCTTCAACGAGGCGATCGCCTCGCGCGGGCGCCCGCTGCGCGAGGAGTGGGAGGCGACCTTCGCCGGCTATCGTGAGACCTATCCCGGCATGGCGGCCGAGCTGGACGCGATGCGCAAGGGCGCGCTGCCGCCGGGCTGGGAGTCGAGCCTGCCGAGCTTCGACCCGGACCCCAAGGGCGTAGCCTCGCGCGATTCCGCCGGCAAAGTGCTGAACGCGCTCGCCGGCAACGTCCCCTGGCTGATGGGCGGATCGGCCGACCTGTCGCCATCCACCAAGACCGACCTAACGAATTTCGGCTCGTTCCAGGCGGACAATCCTGGCGGGCGCACGATGCACTTCGGCGTGCGCGAGCATGCGATGGGCGCGATCGCCAACGGCATGGCGCTGTCCTACCTCAAGCCCTTCACCGCCACCTTCCTCGTCTTCGCCGACTATATGCGCGCGCCGGTCCGGCTTGCGGCGATCATGGAGCTGCCCGTCACCTTTGTCTTTACGCACGATTCGATCGGGGTCGGCGAGGACGGCCCGACCCACCAGCCGATCGAGCATCTGGCGACACTGCGCGCGATGCCCGGGCTCGACACCATCCGCCCGGGAGATGCGAACGAGGCGGCCGAGGCGTGGAAACTTGCCGTCCGCCAGACCCGTCGGCCGAGCGCGCTGATCCTCTCGCGCCAAGCGCTGCCGACCCTCGACCGGAGCCGCTATGCGGCCGCCGCCGGGGTCGCGAGGGGAGCGTACATCCTTGCCGGCGCCGATGATCCGGAGCTCATCCTGATCGGCACCGGGAGCGAGCTGAGCCTTGTGGTCGGCGCCTATGAGAAGCTGGCAGAGCAGGGCGTACGGGCACGCGTCGTGTCGATGCCGAGCTGGTCCCGCTTCGAGGAGCAGGACGACGCCTACAAGCAGTCGGTCCTAACGCCCGGCATAGAGGCGCGCCTGGCGGTGGAGCAGGGCGGCGCGATCGGGTGGGACCGCTATGTCGGCGCTCGCGGCCGAACGATCACGATGTCGACGTTTGGGGCGTCTGCCCCGCTTGCCAAACTCCAGGAGAAGTTCGGCTTCACCGTCGACCATGTGGTCGAGGCAGCGCGCTCGATGATCTTGCAGGAGGCGTGACGATGGCGAGCCGGGTCAGGAAGCTGCACGATTTTGGCCAGGCCCCCTGGCTGGACTTTGTCGACCGCCGCTTCCTCAAGGAAGGTGGGCTGCAAAGGCTCGTCGAGGAAGACGGCGTCACCGGCGTGACCTCCAATCCGTCCATCTTCGAGAAGGCGATCGCGCATGGCGATGCCTACGACGCGCAGCTCCTGGCTCTTCTCCAGGGCCGACCCGGCACGAGCATCACCCAAGCCTATGAGGCGCTCGCGGTTCAGGACATCCAAGACGCGGCCGACACGCTGCAGCCCGTCTATGACCGGCTGAACGGGACGGACGGCTACGTCAGTCTCGAGGTCTCTCCCTATCTCGCCGAGAGCACCGAGGAGACGGTCGCGGAAGCACAGCGGCTGTGGCGACAGATCGATCGTGCCAATCTGATGATTAAAGTGCCCGGTACCCAGGCGGGTGTCCCCGCCATCCGCCGGCTGATCGAAGATGGCATCAACATCAACGTGACGCTGCTGTTCGGCCAGCAGAGCTATGCCGCGGTTGCGATGGCCTTCGTGGAGGGGTTGGAAGCACGGCTCGCCCAAGGCCAGCCGATCGACCGTATCGCAAGCGTGGCGAGCTTCTTCGTCAGTCGGATCGATGCCGCGATCGACAGGAAAATTGCCGAACGCCTGAAAGGCGTTGACGCGGAGGACGAGGCGCTTGCGGGACTGCGCGGACGGGTCGCCATCGCCAATGCCAAGCTCGCCTATCAATGGTATCTCGGCTTCGTAGCTTCGGAACGCTGGCAGGCGCTCGCGGAGCGCGGGGCGATGCCGCAGCGGCTCCTCTGGGCCTCCACCGGCACCAAGGATCCGAGCTACCCCGACACCCTTTATGTAGACAACCTGATCGGGCCGGAAACCGTCAACACGTTGCCGCCCAAGACGATGGACGCCTTCCGTGATCACGGCACGCTCGCGCCGTCCCTGACCGCCGAAGTGGAAAGCGCGCGTCGGACTCTCCGCGAGGTAGACCGTCTCGGGCTCGACTTGCCGGCGGTCGCGGACGAGCTCGTGCGAGACGGCGTGAAGCAGTTCGCCGACGCAGCCGATGCGCTCCTTGGTGCCGTTGCTGCGAAGCGCTCCGCCATTGTCGGAGACGGGCTGAACAGCATGCACGAGGCACTGCCGCCGGAGCTCGACGAGGCAGTAGAGGTGCGGCTCGAGCGAATGCGTCAGGAAAGCTGGTCCAGACGGCTATGGGCAGGCGACGCCACGCTATGGACCGGCGGCGAGGAAGCCAAGTGGCTCGGGTGGCTTGCCGCAGGTAAGGGCGAGCAGATCGACCCCGAGGCATTGAAGGCTCTCGGCGCTCAGGCAGCCCAGTATCGCTCCGCGGTGCTCCTCGGCATGGGCGGGTCGAGCCTCGGCCCGGAGGTCTTGGCCGAGATCGTGGGGCCGCAGAGCGGCAGCCCGATGATGCATGTGCTCGATTCCACCGATCCGAAGCAAATCGCCGCAGTGGCGGCGGCGATCGACCCCGAGCACACGCTGTTCATCGTTGCCTCCAAGTCGGGCTCGACGATGGAGCCGGAACTGCTGCGCGCCTATTTCTGGAATCTGGCGGGCCAGGACGGCAGTCGCTTCATCGCCATCACCGACCCGGGATCGCGCCTGGCAAAGATCGCGCACGATCATGGCTACGCGGGCGTCTTCCTGGGCGATCCAGCGATTGGCGGCCGCTATTCGGTTCTCAGCGTCTTCGGGATGGTGCCCGCAGCCGTGATGGGCATAGACGTGGCCGAGTTCTTCGCCAGGGTTGCGCCGATGGTGCAGAGCTGCGCGCCGGACGCGCCGCCCGCCTTCAATCCTGGCGTGCGGCTCGGTGCGATCCTGGGGGAGGCGGCGAACCGCGGGCGCGACAAGGTGACGGTGCTGACCTCGCCCGCGCTTCGGGCATTCGGAGCGTGGCTCGAACAGCTGTTGGCCGAGTCCACCGGCAAGCAGGGCAGGGGCATCGTTCCCGTCGACCTGGAACCGCCGGTACCGCCGGCGCACTATGGATCAGACCGCCTCTTCGTGCTGCTGTCGCTCACGGGCGACGATGACGCCAGGCTCGACGCCCATGTCGATGCGCTCGTTACCGCCGGCCACCCGGTCGTGCGGATCGCGCTCTCGTCAAAGGAGATGATCGGGCAGGAGTTCTTTCGCTGGGAGATCGCTACCGCGGTCGCCGGCGCGGTGATCGGGATCAACCCTTTCGACCAGCCCGACGTCGAGGATGCCAAGATCAGGACGCGGGTGCTGATCGACGCCTACGAAGCCACCGGCAGCCTGGCGCCCGAGACACCATTTTTCGATGATGGCAGGGTGGCCTTCTTCGGGCCGGCCGACCGAGGCCACACCGGCGACAATGCGGTCGAGATCCTGCGCACCCATTTAGCGCGTCCCGCCCCCGGCGATTATGTAGGGTTCCTTCTCTACGTAGAACGCACCCCGGCGAACGAGGCTCTCGTCGCACGCATGCGCGAACGGGTCGTGAGGGCGCGACACGTCGCCACCGTCGCGGGCTTTGGGCCACGTTTCCTCCACTCGACTGGCCAGGCGTACAAGGGAGGGCCGCGCTCCGGAGTGTTTCTCGAGATCACCCGCAGGCCCGATCCCGACGTCCCGATCCCAGGACGCAAAGCCAGCTTCGGCACGGTCCAGCTCGCCCAAGCGCGAGGCGATCTCGACGTGCTCGCCAGCCGGGGCCAGCGCGTCCTGCGTGTCCACCTCCAAAGCGCCAGTCTGAGCGACCTTGACGAATTGGTCGACCAAGCACTCCGGAATTGAGCGGGAGCCTGGAAATATGCGGATCGGAATGATCGGCCTCGGCCGGATGGGAGGCAACATCGCCCGTCGGCTTCAACGCTCCGGACATCAGCCAGTGGTCTTCGACCGCAATCCTGACGCGGTGGCGGAACTCGAGCTTGAAGGATTCGAGCCGGCTGACTCGCTTGAGGAAATCAAGAAGAAGCTGGGCACGGAGGCAGTCTTCTGGGTCATGCTGCCCGCGGGCGAGCCGACCGAGAATACGATCCAGATCCTCCGCACGATCGCCGAACCTGGCGACGTCGTCATCGATGGCGGCAACAGCTTCTACAAGGACGATATTCGCCGGGCGAAGCTGCTGGCCGACAAGGGCATCCACTATATCGATGTCGGTACCTCGGGAGGCGTGTGGGGCCTCGAGCGCGGCTATTGCATGATGATCGGCGGACCGAAGGAGGCCGTCGACCATCTCGATCCAATCTTCGACGCGCTCGCGCCGGGCATCGGCACCATTCCGCGGACGCCGAACCGGATGGAGCATGAGGGAGAGGATGCGCGCGCGGAGAAGGGCTATATCCACGCCGGGCCCGCCGGCGCGGGTCACTTCGTCAAGATGGTGCACAACGGCATCGAATACGGCCTGATGCAGGCATATGCCGAAGGCTTCGACATTCTGAAGTCGAAGCAGTCCAGCAAGCTTCCCGAGGATGAGCGCTACGTTCTCAATCTCACCGACATCGCCGAGGTGTGGCGGCGCGGCTCTGTCATATCCTCTTGGCTTCTGGACCTCACCGCGGCGGCGCTCGCCAAGGATCAGATGCTCTCGCAGTTCTCCGGGCGGGTTGCGGATTCGGGCGAGGGGCGCTGGACCGTCGAGGCGGCCATGGAAGAGGCGGTTCCCGCTGTGGTCCTTACGGCTGCGCTGTTTGCCCGATATCGGAGCCGGGTCGAGCACACCTTCGCCGACCAGGTGCTTTCCGCGATGCGCTTCGGGTTCGGCGGGCATGTCGAGATCCCGCAGTGAATGGAGTGACCGTGCCGGGGCGCCCGGCGACGATTGTCATCTTCGGCGCGACAGGAGACCTCACCCGCAGGCTGCTGGTTCCGGCGCTGGCCAACCTCTGCTTCGACGGACTCTTGAGCGAAGAGCTCAACGTCATCGGCATAGCCCTTCGGGATGGCGATGATGAAAGTCTGCGCGTGAGCCTCGACGAGTTCGCGCCGCAGACACAGTGCTGGCAACGATTGCGCCAGCGGACCAGCTACCTCCCCGGCGACTTCACGCTTGGGACTGTCTACGAAAGGCTCAAGCAGCGGCTGGGCGAGGGCGACGCGGCATTTTATCTGGCCACGCCGCCGCAGTTCTTCGGGGTCATCGTGGACAGGCTCGCCGACGCCGGCCTCACGAAGGAACATGACGGCGGCTTTCGGCGGGTGGTGATCGAGAAGCCCTTCGGTCACGACCTCGAATCCGCACGGGCTCTCAACCAGCGGATCTTGTCACGAGTGAACGAGAGCCAAGTTTACCGGATCGATCATTTCCTGGGGAAGGAAACCGTCCAGAACATCCTGGTTGCCCGGTTCGGCAACGCCTGGCTGGAGGCGGTATGGAACCACCGCTACGTCGACCACATCCAGATTTCAGCCGCCGAAGCGATCGGCGTCGGCACCCGCGGGGCGTTTTACGACACAACCGGTGCGCTCCGGGACATGGTTCCCAACCACCTGATGCAGCTTTTGTCGATGATCGCAATGGAGCCGCCAAACAGTTTCGATGCCGAGGTCATCCGCGATGAAAAGGCAAAGCTGCTTCGGGCCGTCCGTCGCATTGCCCCGGATGAGGCGCGAAGCGACGCGGTGCGGGGCATGTACGCAGCCGGCCAGGTCAACGGCCAGATGATCCCCGCCTATCGCGAGACGCCGCACGTGGACCCGAACACCGCCACGGAAACTTATGTGGCGCTCAAGCTCATGGTCGACACCTGGCGCTGGACCGGCGTGCCCTTCTATCTGCGCACGGGGAAAGCGCTCGCCGCACGGGACACCGAGATCGTAGTGACCTTCAACCCGGTGCCTTATGCGACGTTTCGGGAGGCCCCGGTCGCTCATCTCCCGGCCAATCAGCTCGTGTTCCAGATCCAGCCGCACGAAGGGATCGACCTTGGTTTCCTGGTCAAACGGCCGGGTCCGCAAGTGGAGGCGGTCCCCGTAGCGCTCGATTTTGCTTATGCAGAGAAGTTCGCCGTCGCGCACCGGACAGGGTACGAAACCCTCCTGTATGACATGATGATGGGCGATCAGACGCTATTCCAGCGTGCTGACCAGATCGAGGCGGGATGGGCTGTCGTGCAGCCGATCCTGGACGCCTGGGCTCGTGGCGAGGGAGTGCTGGAGGAATATACGCCAGGCACTTCCGGACCTCGCGCCGCCGACGCACTGATCGCCCGCGATGGCCGGCAATGGCACGCATTGGGCCGATAAGTGGAGCCGGACGAACTCCAGTCAGAAAGGGAGGCAGGACCAGGCCGGCACCTTTTTCCGCGAAGGGTTCGGATCGCCCCAAGCCGCGCTGATGCTCGATCGGCCACCGCGCGACAGGCGGGCTCCGAGTGGCATTTCAGAAGTCGCCCTACCGCTCGGTCAGATAATAGCGGTCCATTGCTGTGAGATCGTGCGCGAGCTCATACACGATCGGCTGTCCGGTCGGGATCTCGATCGTGGGAATCTCATCGTCGGGGATGCCAGACAGATGCTTTACCAGCGCGCGCAGCGAATTGCCGTGCGCCGAGATCACGACTCTTCTGCCGGCCTTGAGCTCCGGCGCGATCCTTGCCTCCCAATAGGGCAGCACGCGCCCTGTCGTGTCCTTCAGGCTCTCGGCGTTCGGAATTGCGATGCCGGCGTAGCGGCGATCGCCGGTGACATCATAGGGTCCCCCTGGCTGCTGCGGCGGCGGCGGGATGTCGAACGATCGGCGCCAGATCATCACTTGCTCCGCTCCGTGCCTGGCTGCGGTCGCTGCCTTGTCGAGGCCGGTGAGCCCGCCATAATGGCGCTCGTTCAGACGCCAATCCTTTTCGACGGGCAACCACAACCGCCCCATCGCCTCGAGCGCAAGGTTGAGCGTCTTGATCGCACGCGTCTGGAGGCTCGTGAAGCAGAGGTCGAAGTCCAGCCCCTTCGCCGCCATCAGCTCGCCGGCCGTTTTCGCCTCAATTTCGCCCTGCCGCGTCAGATCCACGTCCCACCAGCCCGTGAAGCGGTTCTCAAGGTTCCAGACCGACTGGCCGTGGCGGATCAGCACGAGCGTGGGCAAGGGGTTCTCCAACGGACATTGCGAGCTGAACGGACGTCTCTCCGCTCCGCGATCCGGCGTCCCGCAGGTTTCACACGCCGTGCCCGAGGCTTGCGATCATCGCGGCCAGCTCAGACCCTTCCGGGATTTCCTCGCGGCCCGCGGCCCGCACAATCAGACGGTTCACGAAGTCGAGCTTGAGCATGATGCCGGGACTGAGACGAAAGGGATAGAGATCCGGTTGCCCCATTGCCCGGTTTACCGCGTTGAGCGCGAAAGATATTGGTATCCACCGTTCAACGAGCGTCGCCGTTGCGACACGATACGCATCGATGTCCGGGCGCGGTGCGCGATTGCCTTCCAGCCCCACACCGAACTCCGCCATCGCTCCGAGCGTGTCGACGATGTGCAGGTAATGAGCGAACGTCTCGGCAAAATCTTCCCAGGGATGCGCAGTTGCATACGCGCTGACATGGTCATCAGCCCAGCCGAGTGCCGGACGGCCGGCATAGTAGCGCTGGACCGCTGCAGCATAATCGATGCGCTCGTCACCGAACAGTGCGCGGAAGGGATCGTGCATGTCGGTGCCGGCGACGAGCCGGTACCAATAATAGTGGCCGATCTCGTGTCGAAAATGACCTAGAAGGGTGCGGTAGGGCTCGCCCATTTGCTGGCGTATGCGCTCCCGCGCCGCGTCGTCCGCTTCGATCACGTTTAGCGTGATGACACCGCCGGCATGGCCGGTGAGAAGTTGAGGGACATAGCCGTTTTCGGCGGCGGCATCGTACAAGAAATCGAAGGCGAGCCCGTCGCTGCGCTCGGCCTTAGTCTCGAGGGGCAGGCCGAGCTTGATCGCACCGCGGATCATGCGCCGCTTGGCCTCTTCGATCCGCCGCCAGCGTTGAAGGACACCGCGCACCGCGAGATCGGGGATCATGCGATTGTGCCGGCAGGCGCGGCACATTGATCCGGTCGGACCGAGCACTTCAGCGCCCTTCTCATCTGCCAGCCAGTTGCACGCGCCGTAACGAACATTGGCGCAAGGCTTTGCCGCGGCGGGTGATCCCTCTGCATCGCGCCACTCGCGCGACCTAGGATCGAGATGACGAAAGGCGTCTATGCGCCAGTCATAGCCAACTGGGTGTGCGCAGCTCGGGCAGGCGCTTTCCTCCAGGTGAAGCTGGTGCCGGCAGTTCGGGCAGGGGAAGGCCAAGCGTCAGATCCCTGTTAGCTGCGCGACGGCAGGCCACGTTCAGGTGTCCGCATGGGACGTCTCGATCGGCTCCGCCATCGCGTTGCCGCAGCACACGGGATGAGGACCCGCGGGCATGCAGCAGGTAGGCACGCCGACCGGGATGAAAACCATTTCCTCCCGTGGCTGAGGTCCCGACCCTCGCGGTGTGTCCCGGCTCTCGTAGGAGAGGCCGTACCGCCGGCAAAAGGCCTCGGCGGCTTCACGCGAAGGGAAGCCGAGCTCCAGATGGGCGAGGGGGTCGCTTCCTCCCGTCCAGCCGGTGAGCGGATCGACAAACGGGCGCGACCGCGGGCGGAAACGGAGCCGCCATCGACCCTCACGGGCGCGGCCGCCGGAGCGACCGGCGAGCGGATCGGGTTCGATGATGGCGAATGCGTCCGCCGGCAGCGCGCTTGCGTAGCGTCGCCACGCCGTATCAAACGGCGAAGACACCTCGGTCGCGACGTTATCGTTAGCGAACTCCGCAAGGCGCGGTGTCGGCGCGGGCGGCGTCGCAATGAACGGTGGAAGAGAATCAGCTCTGGTTGCCATTTTTCCGACTCCGAAGCTGTCTCTTATACACATCTGA
>NZ_LSKG01000088.1:0-3940 GCF_001557005.1 Sphingomonas sp. CCH15-F11
CCGCGTTGGGAGGCGGGGCAGCGCTTGATGCAGAGCGCGAGCCCGACCGCGTTCCGCGCGATCGTCGCCGGCGACAGGATCGTGACGGCCAATCGCGAAACGATCGAGGGGTGCAGCAAGGCCGCGGTTCGAGCGCGCGAGACGGTGCGATGCACGATTAAGGTTGGCGGTAATCACCAGTAGGCGTGCAATTCCGGGCTTCGTAACCGCTACACTTGACGGCGCGGCGGAGAACCGAAGTCAGGGTCTGCGCTGACTCGTTTTGCGACCGTTCCCGCCGGATGGCGATACCAGCCGGGATCGGTAAAATCGCCCCGCGCGATATCGTCGCGCACCTTCACGACCGTGAACATGCCGCCCATTTCCATATTCCCGAACTGGCCCTTGCCGCCCATCATCGGCGTCGTGTTGACCGGACCTTGATGTCCGCCGTCGGTGTGTTCCTGGTGCTCCGCCATGCCGTAGCGCATCATCGGCAGGAAATTTGGCGACACCTTGCGAATCCGCGCCTCTACACCGGATTGATCAACGCCGGTCTGGTTGGGGATGCCGTGGCCCATCGCGTTCATGGTGTGGTGGGCCATATGGCAGTGGAAAGCCCAGTCGCCGGCGACCGCGGTAAACTCGATGTCGCGCATCTGCCCGACCGACACCAGTTCGGTGACCTCCCGCCGCCAGCGCTCGCGCGGCCAGCGCCCGCCATCGGAACCCGTCACCTCGAACTCGACGCCATGAAGGTGGATCGGATGGTTCCACATCGACAGGTTGCCGGCCCGGATGCGCACACGCTCGCCGGTGCGCGCGACGATCGGATCGATCGCCGGGAACATCTTGGAGTTGAAGGTCCACTGGTCGAACTCGACCATGATCGAGGGGTCCGGGCGCCAGGTTCCGGGTTTCAGCGCCCAATTGTGCAAAAGGAAGGCGTAATCGCGATCGACCGGCACGATCTCCCCGCCGCGCGGATGGATGATGAACAGGCCCATCATGCCATAGGCCATCTGGGTCATCTCGTCGGCGTGCGGATGATACATATGCGTGCCGTGCTGGCGCAGCGTGAACTCGTAGACATAGGTTTCGCCGGGCTGAATGTGCGGCTGGGTCATCCCGCCGACGCCATCCATGCCGGAGGGAAGGATCAGCCCATGCCAGTGGACGGACGTATGCTCGCCCAGCCGGTTGGTGACGAAAATCCTTACCCGGTCGCCTTCCACGGCCTCGATGGTCGGCCCGGGCGTGCCACCGTTGTAGCCCCAGCAGGTTGCCTTCGATCCGGGCGCGAATTCATGCTTTACCTCTTCGGCGACAAGGTGGAACTCCTTGACCCCGGCATTCAACCGCCACGGCAGCGTCCAGCCGTTGAGCGTGCGGACGGGCACGTAGCGCGGATCGCGCGGCACGGCGGGCGCCACGCCCACAGGCTCGGCCGCCGGCATGGGCATCGGGCCCATCGCCATGCCGCCATGCATGGAATGATCCTGTGCGGCGGCACGCGCGGTCAACGCTGACCCCAGTGCTGCGGCGGCACCCGTCTTGAGGATGTCACGACGATGGATGGTCATTGGCCGGCTCCATGATGTTGGTGTTCAGGCGTCGGAGCGGGCGGTGGCGAAGGAGGAGGGCTGGCGTCCGGCGTTGGCACATGATCGTGAACCATCCCAGGCATGGCCGGAGGCGGCGCGGGCGACCCAGACGGTGCCGGACCTGCCGGCGGCGGCGCTCCCCCGCCATGGTGGCCGCCATGCATCGAGTGATCCATCGCCGGGGCGGCAGGCGGCGTCAGTATCTCGGAAACGGTCGGCGTGTTCTGCCTGGCTTCCGCATCACTCGGCAGCCTGTTCCCCACCAAACGCATCAGATCGACGCGCGCGAGCCAGTAATCCCGAACCGCTTCGAGGAACCCTTGATAGGCTTCGTATTCCTGCGCCTTGGCCTGAAGCACCTCGAACTCGCCGATCAGCGCGAAATTCTGTTCGAGCTGGCTTTGACGGGTCACGATTTCACGCTGCGGCACCAAGGCCGTGCGATACAGGCCCACCACTTCGCTGAGCACGCGTACGCGTTCCGCGCCCAGCCCAACCGCATTCCCGGACGCGAGCGCAAGTTGCGCCAGGCGCGCGCGCGCGATCCGTAGACGCGCTTCGGTTCGTGCGACCCGAGCTCCGCCTTGGTTAAAGATCGGCAGCTCGATGTCGAGCGTCGGTCCCCGGATGACCGAGCGGTCGACCTCGCGCTCGCGGTCGTAACCGACCGTGGTGGCCCCAAGGAGGCGGAAGCTGCGCGTGATCCGCGCCGCCCCGGCGGCGACGACAGCGCCCTTCTGCGCGGCGAGCAATTCCAGGCTGCTCGACTGCGCGAGGCGTTGCAACTCGCTTACGTCATCCTCGTGGGCGAGGGGCAGCGGCAGCACGGTGTCGCTTTTCCAATCCGCCTCCGCTCCCCGCAATCCGATCGCATTGTTGAGTTCGAGACGCGCCATCTTGCCGGCGACGGCGGCGCGGGTCGCCTCGATACGCGCCTGGCTGGCGGCGGCCTTTTCGCGGTTGAGCTGCAATTCCGTGATGTTGCCCGCGTCGTAAAAGCGCTGGGCGAGGTCTGCCGAAACCTGCAAGCCATCCGCGACCGCCGCCCGCATCTCGGCAACCTGCTGCGCTCCGACATAGCGATACCACGCCGCCTCGACGTCGAGACTGACGCCCAGGATCGACGCCGCCACCTCGTACCGGGCGCGTTCGTAGTCGAGACGGGCGAGCCGCGCCTTGGCTGGCAAGGTCAACAAATCGACCAGAGGCTCGGCGACGCCGAACACGAATTGCGATCCCGGCCCGCCCGCGAGCGCCAGGCTCGACAGGCTGATGCGCGGATTGGCGACCTGGACGGCGTCGAGAACATCGGCCCGAGCCAGTCCGAGCTCGCCATAAATCTGCTGGAGGCGCGGACTCCTGAGCATGGCAGTCTTGACGGCCAAATCCGCCGTCATCGGTTGGGCGGCGACCGATTGCTGGGCCTGTGTCTCCTGTTCGCCCTGGTCGTTTTGCTCCCAGCCCAGCGACGGCGCGCCGCGATCCGCAAGCAACTTCTCGATCGCCACATGATCCCTGCCCGGATCGAAGGTCGTGCAACCCGCAAGCACGGTCGTCACGGCCAGGATGATGATGCGCGGGGGCATCGGCCTCAGCCGACTGTGCGAGGGATTCACCATGCATTCCGCTGATTGGAAGACGCCATTGAGTAGATTCCCCCCTCGTTCCGAGATGCTGCAACTACATTCGTTATACGCGGCTCAACCGTTACGCCCTCACGCGCCGCCGATCTTCAGCAATTTCCGATGCAGCAGTGCGTGATCGCCCAACTTGTAACCAAGCGGGCAAAATGCGCGGACTGCCAGCCAGCACATATGCTTTGGCAACAACGCTCAGATTGAAGGACCAAGCCCATGAATCGTTATCTCGCCGCCGCCTTTGCGGGGATCGCCGCTATCGTCGGCATGACCAACGCCCAGGCCGCCACCACAATGTCGGGCGCCGGACATTACGAATGGCGCATCGTCAATCAGCGACCGGGGCCGCGGGCACCGATTGTCGCGCCGCGGCGGGTATGGATATCGTCGACGCCTTCGGAGGTGCAAGCGGCGGCCGACCGTTCGGAGGTTGCGGGACATTTTGAGTGGCGCGTCACCGTTTCGCCGGGACCGCGCGGGACACCGGTCTCCCGCCAAGTCTGGGTGCCGACCCCAACCATGATGGCTCGGGCTGGCGGGGCGGCGATGACGGCTGAACAGGGTCTCTAAGGGGATTTACCCGACAGTTAAAACGTCTGGTAATGTCTTCAATCTCTCGTAAACGAACGATTGCCGGGGACGCTGGTGCAACACGCGTGAGCAGCCTGTAAACGCTCGCGCTAAATGGCGGCGTTCTGATCGCGCTATTTGTCAGTTGCC